>CAYJHC010000032.1:0-18990 GCA_964370075.1 uncultured Oscillospiraceae bacterium
CATGTGCAAGCAATTCCTCATTCCCCGTTATATCTATTTCTTCTAAATCAATTTCCAAAGTTATGTTCTTTTTTGCCCATTGGCTCTCTAAAATCAATATTTCTTCTCTAATTTGCTCTGATAAGTTAAAGGATTCTTTCTGCAGCCCAATTTCTTGATTCTCTAATTTAGACAATATCAATATGTTTCCAGCTAATGTTGATAATCTCTTTGTACTTTCTACTATTCTCTTTAGGTATTCGTCTCTTTTCTCATCACTTAACTCTGCATTTTGCAACACTGTTGCATAACCTTCAATTGCTGTTAAAGGGGTCTTAAACTCATGGGAAACGTTTTCAACAAAATTGTGCTGCAATATTTCCGTAGACGCTAGTGCCTTTGCCATAACATTGAAATTATGAGAAATTTCATTAATTTCAATTACGTGGCTATCCTCTCTAAGTCGAACATTATAGTTTCCGCTAGATATATGCCTAGTTGCTTCATTTATTCGAAAGAAAGAGCTAAATATTGTTTTGCTTGTAATCTTTGAAAAAATCAATCCGGCCAACAGGCAAGATACACATAAGATTCCTAGAAATAGTATTGGATATCTCTCATCTATTAAACCTGTCTGCATCAGAACAAACCCTATGGCGCCTGCTAAAATAAAGGTTATTATGATTATTACAAAAATAGTAGTTGAAAAAATAATGGCAATGCCAAACCGCCTTTTATTAACACCCATTCATTTACACCTTTTACCTTTACTTAAACTTAGCCTTTGGAAGCAGCTTATACCCTAGTCCTCTCACTGTGACTATCTCAAAATCTTCATTTCCTCTAAACTTTTCTCGCAACCTACTTATATGTACATCCAAAGTATGCCCATCCGATTCTGTGTCAACTCCCCAAATTTCATCCATAATTTGTTTTCTAGTAAATATCCTATTAGGAGAGCTGGCAAGTTTGAACAATAGCATGAACTCTTTCTGCACTAGGGTTATCATTTCCGGTCCAACAGTAACTTCTAGAGTTTCTCTATCTAGCTCGGTTTCTCCCAGTTTTAACTTATGTGAGGTAGCAATCTTACTTCTTCTTAGAAGTGCTTCTACTCTCCAAACCATTTCATTCACATCAATAGGCTTAACCATATAATCATCTATTCCAAGGTCAAACCCTTTTTTCTTATCTACCGGTGTATCCCTCGCCGTAATCATCAATATTGGCATGCCATATCCTGCGGATCTAAGTTCTTCTACCATCTCAAAACCGTGCATTCTTGGCATCATAACGTCTGTTACAATTAAATCTACATGATTTTCTTCTAGTATTTCAAAGGCTTCTATCCCATCTTTTGCAGGAATAGTCATATACCCACTATCATTTAACACTACAGTGAAAAGTTCCCTTAGCTCTTTTTCATCTTCTACTACTAATATTCTTAGCATGTCTATCCCTTCTACCTTAAATAATGCGCTCTTTTTAATTAATTTTCTTTGCTAGTATTTATATTCTACTTCTCTTACGCATCTGCGAAAATTTGTACTTTGTTTTTTATTCTCCTAAGCATCCAAAAGTATTCAAGTCTTCTAACAAATCATTTGCCCTATTATAGCTTACTTTTCTATAAACCACAAGCAATTAGGGAGTTTGGCACGATTTTATTCGGTAGTTTGGTACGATTTTATTCAGCAGTTTAGCATGATTTAAAATTCAACCCAATAGAAACCTAAATGAGCACTGGCTTGTGCCTTAATTTTGTGATTAGTCCTTCTTCTCTAGTGGATTATACTTATAGCGAACCTATCCATTTCACCAAGAACTCAACACATCGTGGCATAAAAGACTCATCTATATCAAAGTAAGGTTGATGAAGGTATGCTTTTCCCACATCTTCCAGCTTAGAAGAGCCAATGGACACCATGCATGCTCTTGAAATTTTTCCGTAAAAAGCAAAGTCATCATATCCTGCTTCTGGATATTCTATATATTTAATATTCTCACTTCCATAAACGCCTTCACTGACTTTAATAGCTGATGCAACCATTCCAACGTCATTTATTACTGGAATACACATTGGAACAATCTCAAGTTCAAATTTACAATTATTCATTTGACAAATTTTCTCAGTCTTCTCTCTCACTCTTCTCTCAACTAGAGCTCCCACTTCTTCATCAAAAAACCTTATAGTTCCACTCATTGTTGCCTCGCTAGGGATTACATTTGTTCCAGCCATCACGCCTGCATTAAAAGAGCAAATTGACAATACAACACCTTTTATTCCATTAACTTCTCTTGTGATAATATGTTGTAAAGAATTGTATATCTCTACTCCAGTTGCCAATGGGTCAATAGTTTGGAATGGGTAGCCTCCATGTCCACCAGTCCCCTTAATTGTAAGTTTGATATTATATGCCCCTGCTTGAAAAACTTTTTCCTTCACCGCTATCGTCCCTACTGTATCTTCTGGATTAACATGAATACCTAACATATATTCTATGTCATTAATAATTCCTGTCTCCACAATAGGTTTTGCTCCTCCAGGCGCTGGTCCTTCTTCTGCAGGTTGGAATACTATTTTTACAGTCCCTTTCAAACTTTCTTTATTTTCAGACAGGTATTTAGCTAACCCAAGTCCTATAGCTGTATGTGAGTCATGTCCACAAGCATGGCAAACTCCAGCATTTGTAGATTTATATGAAACATCCTTCATATCCTGTAATGGTAGAGCGTCAATGTCAGCTCTAAACCCAACTATAGGACCTTTCTTCTCTCCAACTATAATAGCTATTACAGCTGTACTAAAAAAATCCTTAACTATTTCTACTTCCATTTTTTCCAGTGCTTCTACTATCTTCCCTGAGGTTCTTGTTTCCTGAAATCCTAGTTCCGGATGTGCATGAAAATCTCGTCTCCAAAAGACCATATCCTCATAAAGTTCTAAGGTTTTTTCTTTTACATTCATATATTCCTCCTTAAATAGAGCAAAGTTTAATCACTAAGATCATTTTATTTATATTAAGCTGCCTGCCATTGTGAAGCAAGGTTGAGCAACACTGTCAGAGCATCTATTCTTGTTATTAATCAATTTTAAGTTTACTTAAGATTAATAGGTTGTCCATATAATATACCACATTCAAGATATGCTAAAAGGGGAAACTCCACATTCCCCCCTTTCAACATATGTATTTATTTTTTTTAGATAAAATTCAAGTCTAAGTTACCATTATTTTCATATATGAAAGAGGTAAGCAGTTCATACTCTTTCACTAAATCATTCAAGCTAATCAGCTCGATCGGACTATGAGAATATCTCCTTGGCATTGCTATTGTTCCAACAGGAACTCCCTTTCCTGCGAGCATCATCCCTACTTCATCTGTAATATAAAATTTTTCAGATAAAACAAGCTCTTGTATAGGAATATTATTCTTAGATGCAGTGTTAATAAATGCTTTTTTTATTTTTGAGTGCATGCAAGAAAATTTTTCAACACAAGGAGTGCCCATAGCCAATATTAATGTTGGCCCTTTTTCTTGGTAAACCGGAAGTTCTTTTTCAGTATCTATATCCGGTACATCTCCACATGGAACAGTATCTATCACAATAACATAGTCAGGATCCACATAAGTTATTGCGGATATTCCTCCTGCAATAGTAGTTTCCTCTAAAACCGAAAAGACTCCAACAACCTCTCCTTCTAGTTTCTCTCTGTCCAAATTTTCTAAAATATTTATTGCTACTGCAACTCCTGCCTTATTATCAATTGCCCTAGCCACTATTTTATCACGGTTTTCCAATTCGATATATTCTGAATCAAATACTATTCTATCACCTTTTTGAATACCATACGACAAGACCTCTTCTTTTGACGTTGCACCTACATCAATATACGATTGTCCTGTTGTTTGCGCTTTTACTGCTTCCTCTGCAGTGAGTAGATGAGCTGCTCTCATTCCTATTACCCCTACAACCCTTTTATTATTTTCTGCTTGCACTAGCACTCTTCGACTTGGAATAATTTTATCACTAAAATCCCCTACTTTTTCAAACAAAATGAAGCCTTCTTCTGTAATATTTTTAACCATCATTCCAATCTCATCTTGATGGGCGCAGATAGCCATTCGCCTTCCTGGGGTTTTCCCTTTTACCTTGGCGATTACCGTTCCTCTTGGCAGAATTTCAAATTCATCACAAACTCCTTCTAGCCTTTCCTTGAGGTATGCTGCCATTTCTTCTTCCCTACCATCTACACTAATAATATTTGTTAATGTTTTCAGGTCTTTTCGTAGTAGTTCTTTCATATATTTTACCTCTATTTTTTAATTCCATTATTCAGATTTTTCTGATTTATTAAAAACTCCCTTTTTATACATAACTCTTGCAATCATAACAGGCACTGCAACGCACACAACCATCATCAATCCATAAGAAAAACCTGCAATCAGGATGAATATCACAGTTGTTAAAATGATTAACCATGATAATTTCGGCTCTAGTTTACAAAATTGTATATAAGTAGCTGCAAATATTGAAGGTACCGTGTAAGATCTAACTCCTTCTAACAGAGACTCTGGGAAAAGCTGAACTAGAGCTGTACCAAAAATTGCAGTTCCAAATACAACCAGTAATGTTGTCATTAATGATCCAGCAATACCTAAAGTTGAAATAACAGAGCCTTTATCTGAACCATACTCTACACCTACAACCTGTTGAGCAACAGATGACGCCGGCATTCTAATTTCTGCAATGTTTCCTGCAGTAAATGCCATGTAGGTTCCTGCCAGACCCAAAATAGGGTAATAGGAAAGCGGTTCTACGAAGTAGAATGCTCCAAAAGCAGCTGCAACTGTTATCCATGCTGTAAAAGCAACATCCCAGTCAGGAAACACTCCGTAGGCTAATTTTAAATAAATTACCGGTAAAAACATTGAAGCTATAATTATTGGAATCATTATTGTTCCTATTCTAGCACTTCTTCTTGCATATTCTTCTTTAAATGACATTTGAACATTAGTATTTTTCATATCGTTTCCCCCTAACCCAAAATTATTCCAGCAGCAATACCAGCGATCATGGCAAAGCCAAGATTGTATTCTTTAAGCCACTTAAATTTTTCTGATAACTTAAGTAAAATAAACATGGATGCCGATGCAGCTATTACGCATCCTGCTAAAGCTATATTCATTTCTTGCACCGCAATAACTATATACTCCGATACAAAGGCTCCAAATATACCAAGTGTTGCTGCCGCAGAAAAAATCGCCATCCATTTGCCATCTCCACCGCCAATTTTATTCCTTACTTTTTCCATTCTGCTTGCAAATATCCATGTAACAACTAACCAACCACATGCATTAATAGTCATTGTCCACCAAGCTGTTGAAAGCTCTAGCATAGAAAGTGGTCCAGATAAATCTCCGCCTAAAATTCCTACGCCTATAGTTGATGCAGTAAGTTCAGTAGATGCACTACCAATAACCGAAAGCCTTAACCAAGCAATAGGTCCTCCTAATACTGAAATCAATCCAATCATTACTACAAAAATGCTAAATGATGGGCCAACAGCCGTAACTGCTCCTGCCCTTATAGCTCTTTTACATTGTTGTGGTGTCAATCCCACTCTGTCATCTTTTGCTGATTTCATTGCAAGTCTTAAAAATAAAATAGTTTGCACGATAATTGCAGTTACCGCTACAGCTGCTAATCCCCAAATAGCAGGGCTATTAGCAACCTCAATAGAATTTACATTCGCCAATACATAATTCATACAATACCCCTTTCCTCTTTAATAATCTTCTCTTCTTTTCTAAATGATTCTAAATGATTTTCCCTTCTTTTAATATTTTTATTTCTTCATCATTTAAATTTAAATAATCTTTCAAAATTTCTTCACTATGTTCTCCCAAAACTGGTGCCCCATTTTCTATTTCCCAGTCAGTGTTATTAAGTCTAATTGGAGAACCTGCCACACTGATTGTCTTACCTCCCTTCGTCTCTATTTTTTTTATCATTTTCCTTGCAACAACTTGAGGATTGTTTACAACATCCTCCATTTTATTAATTTTGCTACAAGGGACTCCTGCATTAGATAAGCAGTCTATCCAATAAGCGCTATCTTCTTTAAGAAAGGCTTCTTCTAAAATAGCTACCATTTCTTCTCTATTAATACCTCTATTAGGATTGCTGTTGAATCTTGGATCATTTAACAAATCCCCTACATTTAACGCCTCACAAAGCATTTTAAACAACTGATTATTGCCTGCAGCTACATATATTTCTTCGGTTGCCGTCTTAAAGGTCTCAAAAGGAAAAATAGATTGATGCACATTCCCTTCGGGAGCAGGGTTTACCCCAGTTGAGAAATATCGAGATATGGCATTCTCTAATATGGCAACTTGTGAATCTAACATTGACACATCAATTTGCTTCCCTATTCCTGTTTTATTCCTTTCTATATATGCTGCTAAGATTGCATAGGCGCAGAACATGCCTGCAACAATGTCTCCTACAGAGGGACCAACTCTCACAGGTTTGCCGCCTTTTTCTCCGGTGACACCCATAATTCCTCCCATTGCCTGTACGATACCATCATATGCTGCTCTCTTGCTAAATGGTCCTGTCTGCCCAAATCCAGAAATTGATGAAAAAATAATTTTTTCATTCAATTCTTTACATACTTCGTAACCAAGGCCTAATTTCTCCATAGTTCCTGGTCTAAAGTTCTCTACAACTACATCGACTTCTTTAACCAGCTTAAGAAATAAGTCTTTTCCCTCTTCTTTTTTCAAATCAATTACTATGCTTTTCTTATTTCTATTAATACTATTAAAATATGCACTTTCGTCATCGATAAATGGTCCAAAATGCCTAGAATCATCTCCAGTAATTGGTTGTTCTAATTTAATAATATCGGCACCTAAATCTCCTAACATCATTGTCGCGTATGGTCCTGATAGTACCCTTGTAAGGTCTAGCACTTTTATTCCTTCTAATGGGGTTTCTATATTCTTCATTATTGTCTCCTTATCTTTTTTTGATTTCTTAATTATACCTCTTGTATGTAACAACACCGCAATAAGAAAAAATAGTCTTTTTTTTAAAAAAAATGATGTGAGTGCCCAAAATCTATATATATATCTTATATATATAAAAAAAAGCACTAAGGTTCTTGTATTGTCTATAACTTTATATTACAATGTTCTTTGTTTACTTAAAAATTTTTGCAAACATACTGGAGGAATTAATATGAAAAAGGGACAATTTTGTGAGCTATTCGATGTAACCCCAAGTACTGTTCGTTTCTATATTGACAGTGGTTTACTGATTCCTAAACGTGAAAACAATCAATATGTTTTTTCTAAAGATGATATCAACGAAATGGAACTAATAAAGAAATTGCATAACCTTTCTTTTCAGAACTCTGAAATTAAAGAGTATTTAAAAATATACAGGATGTATTCACACAGCGATTCAACAATGAATACCCATATTAAAAAACTGATTTCAAATAAAATATCAGAGCTAGAAACCAATATTTTAGATTTAACAAATCAATCAAATTTTTTAAAACAAGAGCTAAAAGCTTTACCTAAACTAAAGAACACATCTAATGAATTAGATTTTGGATTATCAATTGACTTTTTAAATATAATCGCTTGTCCTGAATGCAACTGTTCTCTAAAGCTTATCAATGCGCAAATTGAAAACTCTCAAATATCTAATGGGGAATTACTATGTAATTGTGGTTATACTATTCCTATTGAAGATGGAATCCTTATTGTAGAGAATGAACTTTCCGAATTTTACAGAAGTCATACTTTTGAGATTCAGCACTATAGTAGAGAGCCTCGAAAGGATGCAGACTTCGTTTTATTTGAGCACATGAATGAAATAAATTCAGAGGCAGTAGTCCTCTTCCAAAAAAGTTATGCTTGGGGCAATATGAAATTACATTCACTTCCCAACTCATGCGAAAGGAAAGTTATTTTTGTCCCTGATTTATCTAATCACTTTTTATATAAAAATATTCACGAACCTTATTTTCAAGATGCACTTATAATCATTTCGGGCTTTACCAAAAAAAATGTAACTGCAATAAAAAATCATATTAATAGGTTAAATCCTAATTTAAAAGTCATGTACGTTTCTAATACTATTTTCAAGTTGCCGGTCAAGAAAAAGTGTATAGATATTTGGATTGATATGATTTCATCATATAATTTTTCATTTTTTCATACATATTCCCTGTCAACTAAGGTCAAGGAATACTTAAAGCCCGATTCTCATATTATCGGACTTACAAAATACTATAATCCAGGATCCGTGTCTTTAAGTAACATAGAAGAATTCTTTACAAACTCTATGAAAAAAAATTCTTTGCTATCTACTTTCAAAAAAAATATTGCTGATAGCAATTTTAATCTTTTAGATGACCATGTTATAGGAGTTGCTAAAGACCCTGGCCCATACTATAACTACCACCATTTAGGAGAAGAGCACGTTTATTATACTTTTCATCTAGAGAATCTGAGTTAGTGTGTTCGTCTAAAAAGTTATTTCCCTATTGAATTAATTCCTTTTTCCATAATAACAACGAAAAAACTGCTTTAAGAGTTTAATCTTAAAACAGCCTTCTCGTTTATTATTTGATTTGCTTATTTTCTTAAATTAAGTTATTCCGTGAAATTCTCTAGCATTTTCTTACTTATTCGATTTCCATTCTGCTACAAGTGTATCATAGTCTAAGCCATACTTTTTCAAGAAACCTTTAAATGCAATTAAGTGATCTTCCATTATATCTACATCTGCGCCTTTTTCACTTCCAAACACTTTTTTAACACCCCACTCATCTGGCATAAATATTTCCTCTACACCATCTGCTTTAGGGCAGTTTTTAATGGCATCTGTATACTTATCTGCTTTTGCCTTAACATTAGCAATCGGTCCAAATTTACTTGGATCAATTACTATCACATATGACCCTCCTACCGGTGACGGTGAATCTTCCTTAAAGAATTCTGACGGTGTATTTGGCAAATCACAAGCCAATGTTCCATGTGGGTTAATAATGGCTGTCATAAACTCATTCCATATATTCAACGCATATAATCTTGGGTTCGAGAAAATCCAAGGTGCAGAACAATCCGAAACCCTTCCATACCCTTCTATCAGCTCCGCATATGGTCTAACATCATCTGTCGTTTTACCCGTTACAGGATCTATTATCAATGGAGCTTTTAATTTTCCGTCTCCTAGCAATGCGTCTGTTATATCTGCATCATACCCTTCACATAGTTTTGTACTTACAACTATCGGAAGGTTTTCTCCTCCTGGGCATACAGCATCAAATGGAGGTACCGACATTCTAAAATCTTTTCCTCCATACGGAGCACTAAATGGTACTGAATTATTGGATGCCATTGCTACCATGTCATGCTCAAGTGCAAGAGATGTATAACTAAAGAAGGAGCCTGCATCGATATGGTCATATCCAAAAGCTATCGCTATTCCGTATTCTTTTGCTTTTTCAATAGCCTTCATTGTCATTTGGGTGATTGTATAATAACCTGTAGATTTATTCCCTTTATATGTTACCCACGTTGGTCCTTCATCTACGATTTCAGGTTCCGTAGTTAGATCTCCAATTTTTCCTTCAACTGGAATTAATGCTGCTTCCATTACTCCCATACCTTGGTATAATTTCCCTTGGCGATCTCCCATAGACACTCCTCTTGCGAAAGCTTCCGCATGAGGTTCTGATGCACCAAGTTGCATCCAAAACTTTTTGTATAAATACTCCAACATGTCTGGGTTCATTTTTAATAATTTTTTACTCATTTTGCATCTCCTTATTTTTTATAATATCCGTGAATTATTTTGCTTTCAAATTACTTTAGTTATCTGCACTTTAAATCAATGATTTGAATTCTGACTCATCAACTTCTTTTCCCTCATTCTTTAACTCTATAGCTTTTACCAATGCTGTATGCTTCTTTCTTGACATAGGATTTAACAGGCCAATAATTATCGCTACTATCAAAAATACCCCCATTCCGCCGCAGAAAATATACATAATTCCATCTAGCGTTTCCTCTGATTGCTCTAATAGCATAGCATCATAATCTACCACAGTTAACCCAACTCCAACTAGCATCGACGCTGCTGCTGCTGCAATTTTTTGAATAAATGAAGTTACTCCATAAAACAGTCCTTCTCTTCTCTTTCCATTCAGGTATTCGTCTACCTCTACACAATCTGGGATCATCGCCCAAATCATTTGGAATATTAAATTAGTTCCCATACCTACAGATATTGCAAATAATGAAAGTTCTACTATGTTTGGATTTCCATCTCGCCAGAATAATATTGGCATAATACAACCAGCAATAAGCCAACAAATCATAACTACTACCCAGGCTGCTTTTTTAGAAACCTTTTGACTAACAATATTTATTACCGGAACTCCTATTAATCCAACAATGGCCATTGCTAATAATAGTGTTGACATTTCGCCCTCTGTCATTTTTAGGTTATATATATAAAAGTATACACAACTTGCTGCCGCTACAGAAAGAGCAGCCATTGAAGTTGCAAACATAACTATTACATATCTAAAAGGCTTATTTTTAAACGGCTCAATAAAGTTGTCTTTAAAACTAAATTTTGTTTTCTCTATTTTTATGTCAAGCTCATATCCTTTAGTAGATCTTACGCAAACCATTAATGATATTACAATTAATATTCCAACTACAATTCCTGCATAAGTGAACCCTTTTTCCATGCTTCCACCAGCAAACGTATCTGCGAAAAACAAAACTATTACTAAATATGAATTGCCTACGAACAATGAACCTATATAAAAAAGCGATCTCATCGAGCTTAAAGATGCCCTTTCATTATAGTCTGTAGTCATCTCTGCGCCTAGGGAAGTAACAGGGATATCAATAAAAGAATGAATTGTATAGAATACCAATACTAGCACAACAAAATAAACTTGCTCCGCAACCCCTTCTAATGGAGTATTTGTGAAAATCAGACAAGCCATAATCCCCATTGGGACTGCAAAAGCTTTAATAAATGGTCTTCTTCTTCCTTTTTTAGGATCTCTATTATCTGATATGTATCCACAGAGTGGGTCTGCAAATGCGCCCCAAAGCGCACCTATTGCTAAAAGTGTACTAGCAAACACAGGTTTAAACCCAACTATATCTGTGAAAAAGAACATCCCATATAGAACAAATACATTCCATACCATTAGTGAACCAAAGCCTGCTGCGCCATAACCCATTTTTACCTTTTGACTCAATTTAACACTGTAATCTTTTTCTTTAATATTTTCCATAATAATTCCTTTCTCTAATACAACAACAAGTTATTGTTCGCCTACAAACTAGCGTACCCCATAGCAAGAGGCCATTCAGTCGTTCTGTTTTCTCCTTGCCTCTCTGCTCTTCTTTCAGACAGCCAACAGAATAAGTTCCATGCTATTCCGCAAGCAACAATCGCATCTCTACCTGATGGGTCCCACATAGGAGCATACTCCGCAACATCACACCCAACGAGGTTCACTTTTCCCTTTATCCTTTTGATAATCTCATGGACTTGTCTTGATGTTAAACCATTAGGCTCAGGACTTGAATTAGATATCATCTCTGTAGGATCTAAGCAATCTAAGTCAAATGTTAAATATGTTGGTCCATCTCCAACAGTTTCAATAATTGTTTGTGCAATTTCATCATATGTCATATTCCAAATTTCATCAGCTGTAAGAGCAGTTGTTCCATACAATTCATGTGCACCTTTAACTAAATAACTTTGTCTTCCCCTCATGCCTAGCTGAACTAGTCTTTTAGGGTCGATATATCCTTTTGAAGCAGCTCTTGTAAAGAATGCTCCTGATGTATATTCGTTATCAAATGCCGCTCTTGTAGTCAAGTCATAATGAGCATCAAAATGAATCACGCTTAGTGGACCGTATTTTTCACCTAACGCTTTTAAAGGAGGATATGTTATAGAGTGATCACCTCCCCATACAAATAAATCTGCTCCATCTTGTACGATTTTAGTCAATTCAGCTTCAACAGCATCAATTGATTTTTTTAAATCAAAATATCCGTATATGTCAATATTTCCATAGTCAATTACTCTACACATTTCAAATGGTGCAACCATATCATCAGACACTGTCCCCATTCCGATTTTCGATTTTTTTCTAAGCTCTGTTGGAGCTAATTTATGAGACGAGTTTATTGGTGAAAATCCTTCAATAGGAACACCCACAATAGCTATATCCGCATTTTTTGAATCTCTAGAAAATGGTGCCATAAAAGTTCCAAGGTAATCCTTATTCATATAGCTCAGTTCTTCTATTCCCACCCCGCCTACGGTTCTCATCCTTTCAGCATGCTGTAGTGCAAGTGGTGGCAATGATTCCATTCCCGTCAATGTAGTGTTAATCCTATTGTATTCTTCAAGTTCCTCTTTTGTTAATGGTTCCCATTTGTTTTTCATAGTGATGTCCTCCAAATCCTATATTTATTTACTATTCCACTCTTCTCTTAAATTCTCTATATCCACATTGTTTTCTTTTGCAAACTCCACAAAAGGTACCCAACAATTATTAAATACTTCTACTTTGCTTGTTTCTTTTTGACGCTTTTGAGCTCTTTCTCCTGGTAAAAATATTTCCTCACAATCAGGTGCTTTTTTTACATTTTTTATTGATCTTACATATTTATCCGCTCTATTTGTAAACTCTTTATATGGCTGGAAGTGTGAAGGGTCAATAACAATAACAAAACTTCCGCCCACCGGCGTTACAGGCTGTGGATCAAGCCAGTCTGCAATAACCGTCGGCATCTCACAAGGTAAAACAGCATTAGGGACCATAATCCCTGTAAGTATTTCCGCAAAAATATTCATTGCATAAAGCCTTTGGGTATCAAATGTTGAAGCAGCGTTACAATCAGAAATTCTGCCATACCCCTCTATTTCTTCAAAAAATTTAGCTGGATCATCTGTTATTTCTCCAGTATTAGGGTCTACTAATATTTTTCTTGGTAATTTTTCTCCTGCATAGTAGTATTTAGAAATATCTCCATCATATGTCTCCGCTAGCATCACATCTACTACAATAGGTTCTTCCTCTCCTGTAGGGCATGCGCATGTAAATGGCGGGCAACTCATAACATTTTCAACCCCACCTCTTGGAGTCATCAATGGAACACTATTATTACTTGCAAATGCTATCATGTTTTCTTTCATCGCCATCATTGAATATGCCGAAAAACAACCACAGTCAAAATGATCATATGCCATTAACAGACAAATCCCGTTTTCTTTTGCTTTTTCTATAGCCCTTTTTACTCCAATTGTCAAAGTATAATGGCCTGTGGATTTTTTCCCATTCATCAATATATAGCTTGGAGCCTCCTTTTCAATTACTGGCTCTGCTTTTATATCCAATGCTCCTGATTTTAAGTGCATCGTCACTGCCTCTAATACACCTACTCCCTGGCTTACCTTTCCCATTCTATCGCCATGCACGATACAGTTTGC
Source organism: uncultured Oscillospiraceae bacterium (assembly GCA_964370075.1). Lineage (GTDB taxonomy): Bacteria > Bacillota > Clostridia > Peptostreptococcales > Anaerovoracaceae > CAYJHC01. Next base: position 13,541 of record CAYJHC010000032.1, read on the forward strand.
TACTGCTTTTGCATGATCTTCACTCGCTCCTGCTGCTTCCCAAACTTTTTTTACTGCATATTCAATAAAGTCAGAATCTTCTATACGGCTTCCTTGGTACTCTTCTTTTCCTGCCATTTTCTTACCCCCTAACATACATCTCGTCTAAAAAATTTATAAAACCAAAAAATAATTCCTTATTTGCTTGTATTATACTTCTATTTTATTTGACTAACATCCCCCTACAGAACTATATTATTTTTAATATAGTACTAAAATAGTATTACTTCTTTCTATTTTTTAGTTTCTATTATATAATGTATTATAATTAATTAGCTTAAATTAATAGGAGAGTATTCACATGTCTTCATTCCTTGATGAAAATGATTTAAAAAAAATAAATATTTTTTCAACCCTACTATTTAATGATCTAATAAACATTGAAACAAATGTTTTAAATCTATTATCTGATTTTTTTTCTTTTAACACTTGCTCTTTTGTTTCTTCTGATAGGAATTATGAGCCTATAAAAATAATAGGACATAATGTGTCCTCTGAAGATATACTTGCATACCAAAAGAAATATTTGGAATCAGATATTTTTAGGGATTTTTTAAAGAAATCTAGAAAATCAAATTCAAGTTGTGATGAAAATGCTGATATTGCCGTAAAGGACTGCATTCCTAAATCTATCGTCTCAATTGAAGAAATTATTTCATCTAAAGATTTTGAAAAACATTATTATAATGAATTTCTTTCTTCTCAAAATCTACGTTATGAAATAGATATTAACCTATCTAACAATAATAATGGAAATCATTATTCAATTAGCATTTTTAAATCTCACGAAGAAGGGCCTTTTTCAGAGAAAGAAAAGCATCTATTGAATTACATATATCATGTAATTAATGCAAACTTTTCCCGCTATTTGTTTATGATGTCCCACACGGAAAATGATATGTTTCTACAAACGACCTTAGATAACTTACCTTTTGGCTTAGCTATTTATGATGAGAACTTTGAAATTATACGTTCCAATTCGCAAGCCAACTCTTATATGTGCTCAATTACAAGCAGCTCTAATAGCCAAACTGGAATGTTAAAGTTTACAGATTTAATATTCAAAAATACTAATACAAGTAGTTCTTTTGAAAGCAGCTCCGTTCCCCTAGATTTCGGGAGTCATTCAGTAACTATCTCACCATCTATTTCTTTTATGAACCAAGGCAAGGTGTTAAAGTGTTACTATGTCTATATCAGGGAAAATGAATCTATAGCTTTTCCTGATGAAAAAACAGAGATTATGATGCTTAACAAAATAGACTTAATTAGTAAATATGGGCTAACTGTAAGAGAAATAGATATTGTTCAACTGCTTTATAGCGGAAAGAGTAACAAAGAAATTTCAGAAAGCTTATTTATTAGTGTTAATACTCTTAAGTCCCATTTATCTAACATATATCGCAAACTTGAAGTGAGCAACAAAGTGGAGGCCATTTTGCTTCTTAGCAGTTAGCAAAATTCTTTTCAATATTTTAAATTAGCCTTGAAACGCAAAGATAAAATCGCCGATAAAAATTGTTTTATCAGCGATTTTTATATGAAATTTTATCTATGCTAAGAAAAATTTATATCTTTCAAATCTTATCAACATGCTCTAGCCACTTGTCCCACAACAAATAACAACCACTTAAAGTTGATTTTTAGCGCTCTATTCTACAGTTATTTTGAGAGTTCTCTCAAAAGTTATTCTATATTTAGAACTATTAAATCAAATTATTTATTCTAACTTTGTTCAAACTACTATTACCATTCGCCTTAAATTAAATAGCCTAAAATCAAATATGCTATTGTAGTTATAATTATAGGTACAACTGTAAGTGGCAATGTCGTCTTTGCATAATCAATATTTTTAACTTTTGTAATTTCACATGCTAGAGTAACTGAGTCACCGTAAAAACATGTTACACTGGCAGCAGATACACCAGAAATAATTGCGCCTATAATTAAATACATATTCATGTTTAAACTAGCTGCTAAAGGTAGAATCATAGGAAAACAAATTGCCAACATTCCCCAAAAGCTTCCTGTCGCGAACCCTAGACCCAGCAACAACCAAAACGATATTGTTGGTAAAAGCCCTCCAATTAAATATGGCTCCAAAGTACCAATCAAATATGTTACCAGCCCTAGTTCTATGCTAACTTGTTGCAAAATGAATGCACTTATTATTATCGCTATAACTACGAACATATCATTACACCCTTTTGGTATTATGTCAAGCACCTCTCCTGGCTTCAATAATCCTTTTGCGCTATACACTATCGCGCACACGATGACCCCTGCTAGCAGACCATATAGCAAATCTCCAAAACAAAATGTTGTAACAACAAGTACACCCATAGGTATCAGAAAGTACCAAACGCTTAACGGGTTTCCATCCTCATGTTGTTCTAATATCTCAGATTTCTCTTGAAAATCAGGTTGCGCTTGTCCTTCATCCTCTGCTCGTTTTTCAGCTTTTTTCATCCCACCGAAAATAGGTATCATCCTAAAGTTAAATAACAATACAATTATAGGAGTGATCATTGGAAAAATCATAAATGGTATGGCTTTTACAATTTCACCTACCCCTTCTCCGTTTCCAAGCTCTAGTGCAGATTCTATTTGCCCACCCATAAATACGCCCCATAAAGAAAATGGTACTAATACACATGTTGAACATGCTACACTGTTAATATTAAAAGTAAACATCTCTCTAGATAATTTATTTTTATCTGACACTTCTCTGTTAGATAGCCCTGCACTCAAATTACTAAATTTATTGTCGAAGAAGAATAGCATTCCTATGAACCAGGTTATGATTACCGATTTCTTTTTGGTAGTTGCTACTCCCATTATTAGTCTTGTAAATCCCGTAATTGCTCTTGATTCTTCTAACATTCGAATAAAAACTCCAAATGCTCCTCCTACAACAATAAAATATGCTGAATTGCCAATCTCAAAAAATAATGCATCTAAATAACTAAAAATAAAATTTTCTCTGCTTAATATAGCAAATCCTACTAAAGCTCCCAATACTAACGGCTCTAATGCTCTCTTTGTGGTCATAGCAGTTACTATTACTACTACTACTGGGACCAGACTTATAATTCCATATGTTTCCATTTCACCTTCCTTTTATTAACTTGATTATATTATACTTATATCAAAATTTTGAATCACCCCCCTATAGAACCATATTTTATTTGGCTAGGTATTAAAATAGTATTAGTCATTCCTGCTTTCTAATTTCTATTATGGATTAAGCTATCAAGAGAAATATTCACCTCTGATATTTTACAATTATCTTAACGAAGCCAAGAAAGAGAATTTCTGCATCACATAGAGAAAACTATCTTGGTGTAATCGACTATGTCTCTAGCCTAATACCTAAATTCAGATAGTTTTTTCACCTAATGACTTTAGGAAACATTTCCTGCATTACTTATATCCTTTAATTTAATATGACTTTTCTACATGCTCAATAAGTCACTTCCCACAAAGAGAAAGTCGCCAATAAAAAATTTTATTTTATCAGCGACTTTTATATGGACTTTTATGGACTTACTACTTTATTTAGCTTTCGCTTTTAATCTTTCCGGAACCACATCGAACTTAAACACATCTTCAATTGTTTCTGGTTTTTTTATCCAATCTATATCCTCTCCATTAACAAGAACCATTCCCGGTCTAGCAGAAGCATTAAAGTTTCCAGACATAGGTACATTGTAAGCTGCTGTATCAACAAATACAATTAAATCATCTGCTTTAACATCCTTTGGAACTAGCGCATCTGGAACTAGCCTATCAGTATTACAGCTGCTTCCTACTATATCAGCAATCATCAATTCTTCATCTGCCATTTTTTCAACTCTATATCCATCAAATATATAGTTATATAATGCGTGGGCATATGAAGAGTTCAGTAAAAAGTGTTCATATGTATCACAATTTAGCCACTGCCAAAAATATGGTTTTTTCTCTGTTTTTAATGCGGTAACTGACGTTATATGCACTCCTGTATCTCCATACATAGCTCTTCCAGGTTCTATTTCCAATACTTTTCCTTTTGAATCTATCCCATTATTTTTCAATTCTTTTCGTAATGATTCAGTTATTACTTTTACATAATTTTCTAAAGGTTCTCTTACAATTTCTAATGGATCTTCCTTATACAATGGCGTCGTAGCTTCCCTAGATACATCAAGGAAATTTTGATGGGCTTTTACTTTTTCATCACCAGATTTTTTACTTACGTCAATTAAGGCTTCGGCTACTTCTGACCCAATTGTTCTGCTGTTAACTATTTGTTTACAGTTTGGATCTCTTCTACAAGGAATTCCTCCTCCTATATCAATTTCATCAGGTTCCCATCCTCCTAGTTCTTTCTTTAAATATCCTATTAATTCAGCATACTCTTTCATTGCATATTTCCAAAAATCTGAAGCTCTACTGTGTCTGCCAAGATGAACATGTACACCAACTAAATCTAAATTGTCTGACTCAAGTGCAAATCTACCTACTTCTATTAGATCATCTATTGGTAATCCTTGCTTATACATTTCAGCACCAATTCCAACAGTCAATGGATCTTCGACATATTCAGTAACATATGGAACTTCCGTAAAGTCAGGTCTACATCGTAATCTTATTTTAGATTTCTTGCCCAACTCTTTAGAAATTTTTTCTACTTCGAAAATTTCTTCTTTTACATCTATTGTAATTTTAACACCCTTCTCTACTGCAAGCTTTATGCTTGGGTTACCCTTTATTATTTTCCCATTTCCATTTAATGAAATAGTTCCAGGGTCAATTCCACTTTCAAGAGCGCATAATAGTTCTCCATAGCTAAAAACATCACATCCACAGCCTTCTTCCGTTAGAATATTTCTCAAGGCTTGAGTAAAATTAGCTTTAACCGCAGGGAATATTCTAACTTCACCTTCAGTCCAATATTTTGCAAATAGTTCTTTATATAACCTAGCATTATTTCTCAACTGTTTTTCCGAAATAATGTTAAGTGGTGTTCCATACTCTTTAGCAATATCTTTAACCCTACACCCTTCAATCAGAATTTCATCCTTACTATTTCGAGAAATATGTGTATACTCCTCATTCGGTATATTCATTTCATTAACATTCATGTTCATTTAAATTCTCCAATCTTCAATAGAATAATGTACAATGTCTGAACATTGTCTTTAAATTGTAATTCATTATAATTTGGTTTATATTTAAATATTATCATAACATATTCTCTTAGCCTATCCGCCTAAAGAATTATTTTTTTAATACCTATGTACTAGATAGTATTGAATTTCCTTAGGTTGCTTGCAGCATAAAAAAAATAACCGACCTAAGTCGGTTATTTTTGTTAAACTGGCAACGTCCTACTTTCCCAGGCAGTCTCCCACCAAGTATCATCGGCG
>CAYJHC010000033.1:0-18405 GCA_964370075.1 uncultured Oscillospiraceae bacterium
TTTTAAATAAACTTGTGGTATTCTTAATCGGATTACTTTGTCATGCGTAGCTAATTATATTAGAGGTTTGTTTAGAATTGATTTTTTTTAAGAGAATTTTTATAAAAGCACAAAGCAATTTTAAAAATTGGTACATATAAATAGAAAGTATTTAACTAATAGTGTGTAACTGCAAAGGATATGTAGTTATTTTTTTATTTGTTAAGAATTTAAAGTGATTGGATATATGTATAGCTACTTTTCAGACAGGCAGAGATTTGTTTTATCAATCCTGTAAAATTGATAAAAAATAAAGCTAAAAATATACTAGATAGTGTATAATATATGTTAGTCTATAAAAAAGAAAGAGAGAAAATAATGGATTACAAAAGAACTTTTAATGAAAGAATAGAAATAAAAATTTTAGTTATTATTGCTGTTCACTTTGGGATAGTATTTGCTGTAAGTTTATTTGGAGGAGTGTTGTTTGCTCTTTTAGGAGTAGGCCTAGAATCGCCAACTTCAATAATGGTTTTCCAAACAATATTCACAGCTTCTACGACGATTCCTTTCACCATTTGGTTTATAAAGGATAACAAGAGTAATAAAACAGAGTTTAAGCCTCGTAAAGGCGATATAGGAGTAGTATGTATCATTTGTATTTTAGTTGCGATGTATATGGCTTCATTAGCCGGAAATGGTTTGCTTTTTGTTACAGGAGTTTATGATGCAGGAGATTCTTATCAAGAAGCTACAGAAATATTTACTCAGTCACCATTTTTCTTGGAAATTTTGGCAGTAGTAATATTAGCGCCCATTGGTGAGGAAGTATTGTTTAGGGGGCTTATATTTAAAAATTTAAGGCGTAAATATAATTTTTGGATATGTGCAATTGTTACGACTGTCTTATTTACTGCAGCTCACATGGATATATATCAAGGGCTAGCAATTTTCCCTATTTCAATATTGTGGGCATATTTATATGAAAAATTTGGTAGAATATGGATTCCTATAGTTGCCCATATGTGGAATAATCTTTTGGCTACTGTTATGGTTAAGCTACTTGGAACAAGTACAGCAGGAGAAGATATAAGTACTGGAGTTGGTGAGGAACTTACTGACGCAAGCATTATGCTTAGTGGTTTCATAGTTTTATTGATAGGCGGAGGAATATTATTCTTGATGATATTTTGCTTATATAAGTCGAAATATCCTAGAGGGGAGGCAAGGCTTAAGTTGATGAAACCAGTTTTAATTGGTATAGATGCAAAAAGAGAAAATAGAATCAAAAAATTAGAAGAAAAACAAATGGTTGATAAAGCAAATCTGCAATAGTAGATTTAGCTGAAACTGAAAAATATAATATACAAATAATGGAGAGATAATTGATGAGCGATTTTTTAAACAGATTAAATGATAAACAAAAAGAAGCGGTCCTTTGTACAGAAGGCCCCCTTTTAATACTAGCTGGGGCAGGAAGTGGTAAAACCAATACCATGATTCATAGAATTGCCTATTTAATAAAGGAAAAGGGAGTAAAACCATATAACATTATGGCTGTAACCTTTACCAATAAGGCTGCTAGAGAAATGAGAGAACGGATTGAAAGACTTCTTGGAGAAAACTGCAATGTATGGATAATGACATTCCATGCAACATGTTTAAGAATTCTAAGAGCTCATGCTGATAAGATTGGATATACAAATAGCTTTGTCGTTTATGACCCAGCCGATCAGAAAGCAGTAATTAAGAAAATTCTAAAAGAAAATCAAGTAGATGAAAAAAAACTCCCTCCTGCAGCAGTTTTAGGATCAATAAGTGACGCGAAAAACCAAGGAATAGGTCCTGAAGACTTTGAAGTAGAATTTGGTGGGGGATATAGAAATGAGATAATTGGGAAATGCTACTTGCAATATAAGCAGATATTAATGAGTAATAATGCTATGGATTTTGATGATTTACTGACAAATACTGTGAAATTACTAAAAAAAGAAAAAGATGTTTTGGATATTTATCAAAATAGGTTTAAATACATAATGGTAGATGAGTATCAAGACACGAATAAAATTCAATATGAATTAATAAGTCTGCTTACAGGAGAAAGAAGAAATCTTTGTGTAGTAGGGGATGATGACCAGTGTATCTATCAGTGGAGAGGAGCCGATATTTCAAATATTTTAGATTTTGAGAAGGACTTTAAAGGAGCAAAACGAATAAAGTTGGAGCAAAACTATAGGTCTACAGGAAATATTCTAAATGCCGCAAATTCTGTAATAGAGTATAACAGCAAGAGAAAAGGAAAAAAACTTTGGACAGAAAACCAAGATGGGAAAAAACCAAGCTATAGGAGAGTAGAAACTGAAAAAGAAGAGGCTTATTATGTTGGGCAAGAGATTGACAGAATTAGGAATACGGGGAATTCCTATAAGGATTTTGCTATACTTTATAGAACTAATGCTCAAGCTAGAAACTTTGAAGAAATATTGTCAGCAAGAAGAATTCCATATAGGGTATTTGGAGGCACAAGGTATTATGACAGAAAAGAAATAAAAGATGTTGTTGCTTATATGCGGTTGGTTTTAAACCCTATGGATGATTTAGCTTTGACTAGGGTTATAAATGAGCCGAAGAGAGGGATAGGGGCGAAAACCATAGAAACCTTAGCAACACTTGCGAGAGTTCGAAATGAGAGCATATTCCAGGCTTTGCAGGATGAAGAGGTTGTAGGCTCCTTATCACAAAAAACTTCAGTAGCAGTAAAAGATTTTGTTTCTGTTATTGATGAGGGGATTTTAAGAGACAGTAAATATGTGTATGCCTTGGATCAACAAAATACCATAGAAGCCCAAGGAAGAATTGACAATATTCTAGAGTTTAAAACTACGATTACAAATCAAGAAAAAGAAGAAGGGGCAGAAGCTCTTACTCTTTCTGATTTTCTGGAAAAGATTACTTTGATAGCAGATGTAGATAACCATAATCCTGAGGAAGAAGCTGTAACATTAATGACGCTTCACAGTGCAAAAGGGCTAGAATTCCCTTATGTTTTTATGGTAGGTATGGAAGATGGACTTTTCCCTGGATGGCGAAGTATGGATTCTGAAGCTGGTATAGAAGAAGAAAGAAGGCTTTGTTATGTAGGAATGACTAGGGCTATGAAACACTTATGGCTTACTAGTGCAGAATACAGGGTGATTTATGGTAATGGAGACTTTACTAGAGAATCTTTATTTATGCGTGAAATAGACCCTAAATTCATTGAAGGTGATGGTGTCTATAAGAATAAGGCAGAGGTAAAACTAGGCACATCTAGAAATATGGATGGAACAAATGGAGGAGGATATTCTCCTTTAGACAGATTTAAAGAAGCAAAACAGCGAGTAATCCCTAAGAAGAATACTGAAACATATTTCCAAGGTGACAAGGTAAATCATGGGAAGTTTGGTAGAGGAACGGTTATTGAGGTTTCAGGAAACATAGCGACAGTAATTTTTGATGATGTTGGGCAAAAGAAATTGGCCGTTGATGTAGCGCCAATTAAAAAGATTTAAGAAAATAGCTAGATTAATCAGGAGGCGAAATGGGAAATTCTATAGAGGAAATTAGGGAATTAATTGAAAAGTTAAATAAAGCGTCTAAGGCATATTATTCAGGTTCTAAAGAAATTATGTCTAACTTTGAATATGATAGGTTATATGATCAGCTGGTTTTGCTTGAAAAAGAAACTAATATTGTTTTTTCTAATAGTCCTACTATTAATGTAGGTTATGAGGTTTCAGAGAATATTCCTAAAGAGAAACACAGTACTAGAATGCTTTCTTTAGATAAGACTAAGGATTTGCAGAGTTTGAGCAGCTGGCTTGGAGATGAAGAAGGTGTTTTTTCTTTTAAGGTAGATGGGTTAACTATTGTACTGACTTATGAAGGTGGAGAATTGACAAAGGCAGTAACTAGAGGAAATGGCGAAGAGGGGGAAATAGTGACCTCTAATGCTAAAGTATTTAAAAATATTCCATTAAGAATTCCATATAAAGAAACGGTAGTAATTCGTGGAGAAGCATATATAGGTTATATTGATTTTGCAAGAATTAATGAAATGGTACAAGTCGTAGAAGGGGAACCTTTTAAAAATCCAAGAAATCTTTGTAGCGGCTCTGTGCGGCAATTAGATAGTAAGGTTACAAAAGAAAGAAATGTATCATTTTTGGCCTTTAATTTGGTAAATATTGAAATGAAATATAAAACTGATGAACTTGAGTATTTGAGTAAATTAGGATTTAAGGTTGTCCCCTTTAAAAAAGTGGATGCCACCAATGTGGAAGAAAAAGGAAGGGAACTTTCTGAGAATGCAAAAAAAAGTGATATTCCTACAGATGGATTGGTGCTTACATTTAATGACGTAAAATATGGCAACTCACTAGGAGAAACCGCTAAATTTCCAAGAAATGCAATTGCATTTAAGTGGGAAGATGAAACAGGAAAAACAATATTGAGAGAGATTGAGTGGAGCTCTTCTAGAACAGGTCTTATTAATCCTGTTGCAATATTTGACCCTGTAGAGCTAGAATCTACTACAGTTACCAGAGCTGCAGTTCATAACATTAGCATATTAAAAGAGCTAAATCTTATGGTAGGTGATGAAATAGAGGTATATAAGGCCAATATGATAATTCCTCAGATAAGTAGAAATTTGAAATTAGAATTGATTGACCCTAACTTAATTCCAATACCAAAGGCTTGCCCTGTTTGCAATGAGGGAGTTGTTGTAAGGGAGGATAATGGTGTAGAAACACTTTTTTGCGGCAATTTGAATTGCCCTGCAAAAAGAGTTAAGGGGTTTGTTCACTTGATGAATAGGGATGCGTTAAACATAGAAGGAGTTTCAGAAGCTACTATAGAAAAATTAATTGAAAGTAAATTCCTAGAAAACTTTTCTGATATATTCTTGTTAAAAAATTATAGAAAAGAAATATCTTCAATGGAAGGGTTCGGTCAAAAATCTTTCGAAAATATGGTGAATTCAATTGAAAACGCAAAAAATGTGGAGAGTTATAAACTCCTATACGGATTGGGCATTAGCGGAATAGGCCTTGCAAATGCAAAACTAATTGCAAAAAAATGGCAAGGAAATTGGGATGAAATGGCAGCCGCTACTATTGAGGATTTGATTGAAATCGATGGGATTGGACCTATAATGGCTGAAAATTATCTTAAGTATTTTGGTGATGAAGAGAATGTAAAGGAAATTAAAAAGCTTAGAGAATATTTGAATTTTATAGTAGAAGAAGATTCTAATAGTGGAGAAAAATTTGAAGGCATGACCTTTGTTATTACAGGAACAATTAATGAGTTTAAAAATAGAAAAGACTTGCAAGCTTTTATTGAAAAACTAGGAGGAAAAGTTGCAGGGAGCGTAAGCAAGAATACAAACTTTTTAATAAACAATGATACTGAGTCTAAATCATCAAAAAACAAAACCGCAAAAGAATTAGGTGTTGAGGTCATTAGTGAAGCTATGTTTTTAGAACTTTTGGAATAATATTAAACTAAACTAGAGTCACATAACCAACTAATCTTTTGTTATTTACTATTACAAATTGAATATTCAATACAACTGCTAAATAAAATTGCTAAAATTGCAGGTAAAGGCGAAGTTATTCCAAACAATACCGCAGCTATTGGCAGAAGCATAAATAAATAGTTAGAGAAAGAAATGTGATCTATTTTCACCATGGCCCTTCTGCATAATTTAATTGAAGAGGGAATGAGAGTTAAATCTTTGCTAGCTATTACAATATTTTGAAATGGCATTTCATCATCGGAAGAGTTTAAATAAATGCCCACATCTGCAACTGAAAGCAAAGAATCTTCATCCTGACTACCACCGACAAAGATTAACTTTTCTTTGTCAGATAGGCCTTCTTTTAGAATTCCTAAATATTCAGCTTTTTTTCTAGTACCAATTCCAGACTTGATTTCAGAGATTCCAAGTTCATCAGCAAGCTTTTCAGTTGTTATATGCCGATCACCAGTGTACAGGTAGGTATTGAAGATTTCAAGTTCTTTTAAATCAGTTAATGCTTGCTTAGCAGTAGGTTCGACTGTATTTGTAAAAGCAACAAAGCCTAAATAGTTTTCGTCGGATGCTAGGTGTAATAAAGTACAATCAGGATCTAAAAACATATCAGGGTATCCCATTTGACACATTAATTTATAGTTTCCAATATATAATACTTTTCCATTAATTAAAACAGAGCAGCCATGTCCAGAAATAGTGTTAAACTGAGATATTATTTCTTTATCGATTGGACCTGCTGCAGATTTGATTGCCTTTGCAATCGGATGATTGGAATAATATAGACCATAGCCTGCAAGGGTTAGTAGTTCCTTAGGATCCATTTCGGCAGATTTTACATATTTCAATTTATATTCTTCTGTTGTAATTACATCGCCTTTGTTAAATACAATGGTAGTTGCCTTGCTTAGGTCCTCTACAACCGTTTTGTTTTTTATATGAACTGTGTATAGGTGACAGTAATATATGATTTGGTTAAACATAAATGATATAAAAGAGAAAGAGTTTTTTGAACTGGAAACAATAATAAAAGTCATACCTAGGTATGTAAAGGTTTCTGAAAGTGGGTATGGACTAACAAAAGCGCCATATAAAAAAATTCCAAAGCCTAAGAATGTGATAACTAGAGATAGATTGCGATTAGTTTTCAAATACTTTTTTTCATAGTTACTAAGACTTGCGGTATATGTGGATTCTAAGGAAGCATTTAACCGTTCTCTAAGAGCCCAAGTATAGTATCTTAGATAGAAAATAAAACATATTATTCCAATGTCAAAGTATCTGTGAGCTAATGTTAAAAAGAGAATAATAATGAACAGAGAAAAAAAGTACCCTATATCTTCTGAATAATATAGAAACTTCTTTTTTCTTGATAAAATTCTAATAGGCTCAATTAGGGAATTGAAGACTATAATGCCTAGGACAATGTAAATATATATATTACTCGTAAAGAAATCAGGGGATAGACTCTTTGGTAGAAACTCCACAATTGACACTGTTGATATCAGTAATATGCAAATAATTAATCTTCCTGTTAATAAATTTAGTTTTGATTTCATATTAACCCTCCATCAATATTTTAACACTAATTTGCTTTTTTTCAACAAAAAGGAGGCATTTTATGTTAAAATAAATGTGTTATGAAAAAAAATAAGATAAATAATTCAAAATTGAAGGGAAGAAGAGTAGAGGCTATCTTCCAGAGAAAGAAAGAGAAAATACCAAGGGAAGTGTCCTCAAATATGTGGATACTTATTATAGCAACCATACCTAATGTACTGGTGGCAGGATATATTTTTGGAATGGATGTTTATTGGAAGGTGCTACTTTCGGTATTATTTTGTGTAGGTTTAGAAGGAATTTCAAATGCGCTAACAAGAACTAAGGGAGATTCAAAAGATCCCAGTGCTGTAATTACAGGACTAATGCTAGTTTTTTTATTACCTGCTAATATTTCTATTCTTGCATTGTTCCTTGGTTGTGCATTTTCAATAATAGTTGTGAAGAAACTCTTCGGAGGGCAAGGGAATACAATTGTAAACCCTGCTGTTGCTGGAGCAGTTTTTTTATGGTCAATTTTCCCTGTTGAAATGGTTAACTATCCATATCCAGTAGTTGCCGCAAAGATTACAGAAGGAGCAGCGACAACTCCTTGGCATAATCTAATGGGAGGTCATACAGGGTTAGTACCAACCACTGTAGAGATGCTACTAGGTTTTGTTCCAGGGGGAATAGGATCAGTTAGTGTTTTGGCTATTTTAGTTGGGGGGATATTATTGCTTGTAACAGGAGTAATTACTCCGACGATTCCATTTATTTACTTGGCAACCATTGGGGGATTAGCATTTTTGTTGGATATTCACCCTGAGTATATGCTTCTAAATGGAACAATATATCTAGCCGCCTTTTTCCTATTAGGTGATCCATATACAATTCCTAAGACGGAAGGAAGAAAAGCTGTTTATGCATTTTTATGCGGATGCCTGACATTTATTGCAGTCCTTCCAATTACATCGGTGGATGGGATATTAGTGGCAATATTGTTGATGAACATTATTGGGCTAAAAGGAAAAGAAAAGAATATACTATCCGCAAGTCATGATATGAATGTAAAGGTTACAGAAGAAATAAAGATAGGTGATTATTAATATGAGGAAAAGTTCAATAATACCATTTTGTATAGTTATAATAATTGGATTTTTAATGGTTGTAGGGATTGTTTTTTTGAATGATAAGCTTCAGCCTATTTTCATTGCTAATGAATCTGAGGAGGAAATTAACGAGGTTATTAAGTTGTTGCCTGAAGCTGAAGAATTTTCACCATATACAGGTGAAATCTTACCAGGGATTAGTTCTTGTTACATTGAAACTACAGGCTTAGGGATGGTAACTATATCTACTATTGAAATTGATAATATCCCTTTAGAAATATATATTGGAATTAATCAGGATGGTTATATTACTGGTGTAGAAATAGAAGGTGATGATTTTGATACTTCTGCTTTAGCTGGAGTGATTTCAGATGAATATTTAACTACATATATTGGGATAGAAGAGTTATCAGAAAACAGTGTCCAAGATGATGGCAGATTTGATGCTAAACCTGAAGCTTTAGAACTTTCTGAAAGTGTATATGGAATTGCAAAATTAGCATTAGAACAATACGGAGAAATATATGAATAAAAAGACTTTGTTCACAAAAGGAATATTTATTGAAAACCCATTACTTATAATGGCGATGGGCATTTCACCTGCATTAATTGGTGCGAAAACAGCTCAGCTAGGGATTGTTTTAGGTATTTGTATGGTGATGATTCTACTGCCAGCTACAATAATTATGGGTCTGGTAAAGAAACAGGTTACTGATAAGACAGAAAGCTTGCTTATCGTTGTATTAACAGGGGGCTTTGCAGCGATGATTGCTCTAGTAATGGAAGCTTATGCTCCAAGGACTTATGAAGAGTTACAGATTGCCTTGCCAGTAATTGCGATTAACTGCGTAATAGTTGAAACATTAACGTTTTACACAAGGAATTATACTAGAGTTGAATCATTTTTAAATAGTTTAGGCACAGGAATAGGATACTTGTTAGCTTTAGCGGTCATGGGGGCCATGAGAGAGTTATTTGCTTCGGGAACTTTATGGGGGCAACAAATAGTTCCTTTGTATAATGCGGGGGAGGATACTTTTTTCCTAATTATTCCGGGGGGGCTGTTGATAATGGCTTGCTTAATGGCGTTTTGCAATTGGATTTCAAACAGGATTAGAAGAAGGAGGAAAGGTGTATGGCAATAAATAATATTATTGAGATTACTTACCTCTTAGTTAGTTTAATGTTAGTTAATAATTTGGTATTAACAGAGGGGCTTGGAATGCAAGCTTTAACTTCATATGGGAAGGCAAACCCTCTTGCAATTGGCTTCTTAAGTGCTATTGCAATGATAACTGTTAATATGCTACTATTTCCTCTTGAAAAGTATATTATTTTTCCATTGGGATTACAATATTTAGAAATCTTTATTTTAGTTATTTTAGTGTTTAGTATTTCTAAACTAATTGAAGCTGTAGTAAAGGCGTTAGGAGCAAAAGTATACTCTAGGTTAAACTGTGACTTTAGAATAATCGCAGGAAATTCCGCTGTATTAGGTCTCGCGCTGACTTTGTACAAGGAAAAAATGGAATTGTTGGATTTAGCTTTAGTGTCAATTGGGGCAGGTGTGGGTTTTATTATTGCTATAGCCCTATTTGCTTCTGCAAGAAAAATCATTGATAAATCAGTATTTATACCAGAAGCTTTTAGAGGTGTACCAATTCAGCTTGTAGCTATAGCAATAATATCTTTAGTCTTTATTGGCTTTGGAAAAGTGGTGAGCAGCTTGCTTACTGGAATTGGTACTGTATAAGTTTGATTGCAATATAGAAAGATAGAATTAACTATAGTGAAAAAGGAAAGTATAATCTGAGTATAACTGAATCGTATCATTGAATGTGTTAATTTAATATATCCTGCAATAAATTTTAAAGGAATAAGCATAACTAGAGAATAAATAGAGAGCTAAAGCTAATAGGTGGCTTTGCTCTCTATTTTGATATACCAATATAGTTGAATTTCGAATTTAAATTGATTATATTGCAACCTGATCGATGAAATATGAGCTAGAGTAATCTAATTATATAGGCTGATAGATTATTGTTCTTGACTATAAATCGGTCTGGCAATTATTGATAAATTGGATATTTAGAAGTAAGGGAAAGCGTTAATGCCTTTCCTTCTTCAATTAAGTTTTCACGTTCTTTTCCGCATTTTGAGTGAGCAGATATTAATATATCCATTGCTTTTGCAATTATTTCCATATCTGACTCAACCATTCCGCGTGATGTTATTGCAGGGGTACCAATTCTAATACCACTTGTAACCATTGGTTTCTCAGGGTCATTTGGTATAGAATTTTTATTGCAAGTAATATAGCCCTCCCAAAGTATTAATTCGGCATCCTTTCCTGTGATTCCCTTACTGGTTAGGTCAACTAATAGTAAATGGTTATCAGTTCCTCCAGAAACCAATCCAAAGCCTTTATTTAATAATGCCTTTTCTAGTGCCTTTGCATTTTTGATCACTTGTTTTTGATACTCAATAAATGATGGATCAAGAGCTTCTTTGAACGCAACTGCTTTTGAAGCTATAGTGTGCATTAAAGGTCCGCCTTGGGTTCCAGGGAAAATTGATTTATTAAAGTTAAGTTTATCATTAACTTCTTTTGAAGAAAGGATCATACCACCTCTTGGCCCTCTAAGAGTTTTATGAGTAGTAGTCGTGCTTACGTGGGCGTAAGGTATAGAACTTTCATGCTGGCCTGTGGCGATTAGGCCGGCGATATGAGCTATATCGGCCATTAAGTATGCTCCAACACTATCAGCAATTTCCCTGAACTTTTTGAAATCTATTGATCTAGGATAAGCACTACCACCGCAAACTATTAGTTTTGGCTTGTGCTCGACTGCTAGCCTCTTAACATTTTCATAATCAATATATCCATTTTCATCTAAACCGTAAGAAACGGCGTTAAAGTATTTTCCGGATATATTAACACTACTGCCATGGCTTAAATGGCCTCCGTGGTCTAAAGAAAGCCCAAGGAAAGTATCTCCAGGGTTTAAGATTGAATAAAACACTGCCATGTTAGCCTGTGCACCAGAATGGGGTTGGACATTCACGTACTCACAACCAAAAAGTTCTTTTGCCCTTTCAATGGCTAGGCTTTCGCATATATCAACAAATTCGCAGCCGCCATAATATCTTTTGCCGGGATACCCCTCAGCATATTTGTTAGTAAGAGGGCTACCTAGGGCAGACATTACTGCTTCGCTTACGATATTTTCTGAGGCTATTAACTCAATGTGAGTTTGTTGCCTTCCTAACTCTTTCTCAATAGCAACTGCTATTTCTGGATCTTCTTGCTGGATAAATTGGAAATTATACATTAAAAACTGACCTCCTAAAATTAATAAAAGTGTTATAATATTGATAAAAATTCTAAAGTAATGATCAAATAGTATTTATATTGTTACATAATTTATAATTGTAATTTTAATCTCGATTGCTTTAAAACTTTTGGGAAAAAGTGGATTATTCGATAATTAAACTTTCTGCAGCTTCTATCCACATATTACTATCTATATCGCTTGCCATTTGAAACTGGTTGTACGAAAGGGAAATTGAACTAACTTGTGGTGAATCAGGTGAGCAATTTCTCTTAAACTGCTGTGAAAAGAATCTTTTGTAAAAAATAATTAAGCAACGCTTCACTTCTTCCTTTGTATAGATATCCTTAAATGCTAAGGCTGCCATTTGGAATATTTTTTCAGGAGGGGCACCTTCTTTTACAGTGAAGTAAATAAAGAAATCATGCAAATCATAAGAACCGATAGTTTCCTCAGTTTTCTGAACTATATTCCCCATTTTGTCTGGTGGCAAAAGCTCGGGGGAAATTGGTGTATCTACAATAGACTTTATTGTTTGAGCTAATGGTTTGAAAGTATTTAATGTTATAAGGTATTTCAAAACAGCAGGGATAACTGTTTTAGGTACTCCGGCATTAACATTATAATTGGACATATGGTCACCATTATATGTAGACCATCCTAGTGCAATTTCCGACAAATCCCCAGTGCCTAAGACTAATCCATCATACATATTTCCTAAATCAAATAGAATTTGGCTTCTTTCTCTAGCTTGTGCATTTTGATATGTAATATCTCTATCAGCAGGGTTCTTGCCAATATCGTTGAAGTGGTGCATGCAAGCAGGCCCTATAGGAATCTCTTTAGAGGTAACGCCTAGTCTTTGCATAAGAGATAAAGCATTGTTATAAGTTATATTGCTTGTTCCAAAGCCTGGCATAGTTACAGCAATAATGTCTGAATTGGGTTTATTCATAAGATCCATTGCCATAGCAGCAACCATTAATGCTAAAGTGGAATCTAAGCCACCAGAAACACCAATGATTATTTTGTCTAACTGGGCACTTTCCATTCTTCTTACTAAAGAATAAGATTGAGTCCAGAAGATCTCCATACCATACGATAGGACTCCCTCTAGGGTATCAGGCAAGAAAGGAGTAGGGCTATATTTTCTAAAACTAGCATTTAGCGTAGTAATTCTTTTTATAGGATCTAATGGTAAATATAAAATTTTATCGTTATCTTTTCGAGACTTTAAACCATTTTTTGCTTTTTGAGCCCTAGTGTTTCGAAGAATATCTATATCAATATCAGAAATCCAATAATGACCATTTTGATAATCGGATTGACCTTTTAAAAGTAAATTTCCATTTTCAACAACTAGGCTATCTCCTGCAAATAAAGCAGAGGAAGTTGACTCACCAGCACCAAGAGAAGAATACACATATGCACAAGATAATTTAGTGCTTTCTGATTTAATTAGATCTTCGCGTCTTCTCTTTTCTCCTGTTAATCTTAGTGCTGAACTTGAGTTAATTATGATTTCAGCTCCATTTTCAGAAAGAAAGGCACCTTGGCTGATTGGGAATTCAAAGTCATGCCCTATTACTACTCCAATGGAGAGTTCTTTGTCTTCTTCTTTTAATATTACATTGCTTCCTACAGTTACACTCGAACCTAAAAAGTTAATAGTTTTGGCTTCACAAAAGTCCCACTTTGAAAACCAAGGCGATTGCTCTTGATTTGTTTTGGGAATAATAGCTAATAATTTTCCTCTTCTAATGGCAAAAGCACAATTATAGTATAAAGAATTAAATCTAAAATATCCGCCAAGAATAATAAGCATATTAGAATTAGAGGTTTGTGAAATGATATTATTTAAGGCGTCTAATTGCCCATTATATAACTGGTCTTGATGGAATAAACTTCCACAAGAGACGCCTGTTAAAGATAATTCGGGAAATGACAAGATGGAAACACCACGAATATCAGTAGCAGAAATAATTTTTAAAATCTCCTCAGAATTATTAACTGGATTTCCTAAGGAAATGTATGGGATTCCAGTCGCAATTCTTATTAGGTTTAATTCAAAACTCATAATTTATTTTCCTTTCGCGTTTAAAATATTTTACTTTATAATTATATACTAAGTTTAAAAAATAGTATATAATTAATTGAATAATAAGTTAAAAATTATACATAAAAATATACTTGGAGGATGGTAATGGAGAGAAAATATATCGCAGAATTTTCAAATGAAGGAACAGTGGCCCAAGTTTTTATGGTCAAAGAAATAGAAATAAAATTGGCAAAAAATGGGAAGCAGTATATGCATCTTCTTTTAGGGGATAAAACAGGGGAAATAACTGGAAGAAAGTGGGAAGTTTCTGAGGTAGAAGCTGCTGCTGCAAAAAACTGTGAGCAAGGAAGGTTACTTTTTGTTACTGGAGCAATAAAGGAATGGCAAGGAGGAAAGCAGCTTAATGTAACAAAACTTCAACCTGTGCCAGAGGACATGCCTGTAGATACGCATGACTTTATTAAGGCTTCTCCAGAAAAATCGGAAGACATGTATGAATATATAATGACGACAATTGCCTCATTTGAAGATGAGGAATTAAGAAAACTTTGCGAAAAAATATGGGAAGAAAGAAAAGAAAAACTGCTATATTATCCAGCAGCTTCAAAAAATCACCATGCAGAAATGGGAGGACTTCTATATCATATGAAAACAATGTCTATGGCGGGGGAAAGACTATGCCAGGTTTATACGCACTTAAATAGAGACCTTTTGTTGACAGGGGTTTTTCTACATGACATTGAAAAATTAACTGAAATAAATTCAAACCAGTATGGGATAGCTGACGGGTATTCTTTTGAAGGACAATTGTTAGGGCATATTATCCAAGGAATAATGCTTTTAGATAAAGAAATGGCTGAATTAGGCTTTAGTAAGGAGAAGAAGGTTATGGTCGAACATATGATTCTTTCTCATCATTATGAACCAGAGTTTGGTAGCCCAAAGAAACCACTTTTCCCAGAGGCAGAAATATTGCATTATTTAGATATTATTGATGCTAGAATGTACGATATGAGCCATGCTCTAAAGGATACTGAAGAAGGTGGTTTTTCTGATAGAGTGTTTACGCTGGATAATAGGAGACTATATAAACCTACAAATGAATAGGCAAAAGTTTAGGAGGATGTTTTGATAAAATTACCAAAAGAGATAAAGGATGTTTTTAAAAGAGTCGAAAAAAAGGGCTACACTATTTATGCGGTAGGCGGATGTGTGAGGGACTCTATTATGGGAATGGTTCCATATGATTGGGATTTAACAACAGAAACACCATTAAATGATTTAGTTGAAATTTTTCCAGAGGCTACTGTTCTTAGTGAAAAATATCAAGTGGTTAGAATTGATTTGACAGATGAAGAAGACAATGGACTAATAATTGATATTGCAAGAATGAGAACAGAAAAAAACTATGACAGTAAAGGGAATCCTAAGGAGATAGAATTTACAAACAATATTGAAGAAGACTTGTCAAGAAGAGATTTTACTATTAATGCAGTTGCCGTAAGCCCTACATTAGGAGTAAATGACCCTTTTGGAGGAAGAGGAGATATTAATAGTAAAATTATTAGAGCGGTAGGAGATCCCTTTTTGAGGTATAAAGAAGATCCACTTAGAATGTTTAGGGCTATTAGAATTGCAGCCCAGTTAGATTTAGATGTTAGTAAGAATGATTATGAGGCTATTTTAGCAAATGCAAATAATTTTGAAAATGTTAGTATAGATAAAATTCGA
Organism: uncultured Oscillospiraceae bacterium; assembly: GCA_964370075.1. GTDB lineage: Bacteria > Bacillota > Clostridia > Peptostreptococcales > Anaerovoracaceae > CAYJHC01. The sequence goes on from CAYJHC010000033.1 coordinate 15,328, forward strand.
AAAGAATTTGAGGAAATAATTATTTCGGATAATGCAGGGAAGGGTCTTAGGATGCTAGCGGGAGCTGATCTTATGCCAATATTAATTGGAGATGCAGCTAATAATCTCTCGAGAAGGCAGAGCGAAATGTTTTCTACCCTTGCTGATAATATGGACAAGACACAAAAGAACCTTTTGAGAAGGTTAGGCTTATTTTATCTTTGTTTTGAAAAGAAGAAGGGTTTAGAAGCCATTAAAGTATTAAACTATGATAATAAGACCATTCAGCATTTTACTGATGCTCTTACATTACTAGATAGATTAAACTTTTTAAGAAAGGGAGTGGAGCTTAAAGAATGGATATTTAAATATGGAGCAGATAGATTTTATTATATGCATAACTTAACTAAAGCTCAAAGAATAGTGTATGATCTAAGTGAGGTGAAAGTGGCTAGTAGGCATTATATCTTAAAAGATATTGAAGCCCGAAAAGAACCGATTTTTGTAGAAGATTTAGCTATAACTGGTAAGGATATAATAGACGCAGGCATTGCTGAAGGAGAAAAGGTTGGAGAAATTCTACTTCAGCTAGTGGATGTTGTACATAGAAGGCCTGACCATAATAATAAGATGGAGCTATTAAAGCAGGCTCAAAGATTTTCTAAGAGTAAAATTATTTCATCAACTAGAAAAGTAAAGTGGATTAGATAGGAAAATAGATTAATGAAAGACACTATTATTATTATTGAAGCTGTCCTTGAGAAAATTATATTTCAAAAGCAAGAACAGCATTTTGTCATTGGGTCTTTTGAAACTGATGATGAAGTGTTTGTTGGAAAAGGTAATATTGTAAATGCCCTAGAAGGAAAACTCTATAAGTTAGAGGGTGAATTTATCGACACCGCCAAGTTTGGAGAACAATTTAACTTTATCACTGCAACAGAGATAATGCCAACTGAAGAAGATGATATTGAAAGATTATTAGCATCGGGGATTATTAATGGGGTAGGGGAAAAAACTGCAAGATTAATAGTTGAAAAATTCGGTGAGGACACATTTGAAATATTAGAATTGCATCCAGAAAGACTAGAGGAAATATCAGGAATAGGAAAAAAGAAATCAGGAGAGATTCATATTAGCTTTATGGAGCATATGGAATTTACAACTGTTTCTATGGAATTACAAAAGCTTGGGGTCGAGTCTAGGTATTTTGTAAAATTGTATGAGGCCTTCGGAATTGATGCTTCTAAAATCCTAAAAGAAAATCCATATCGTTTAGTTGATGAGCTTCATGGTATTTCATTTAATACAATTGATAAAATAGCGATTAACCTTGATTTTGCTGAAAACTCTCCGGAACGAATACAAGCAGGACTATTAGATGTGCTTAAAACAGAAATGTATAATGGTCACACTTTTATGTATGAACAATCTCTGATAGAGATTGTTTTAGAATACTTGAATGTAACATCAGAAGAGGTTGGAGCCTCTATAAATACCTTAGCTCTGCTAGGTAGGCTGAAAGTTGACATAATAGAAGGATTATCTTTAGTTTATCTATGGACCAACTATGTTGCTGAAAAAAGCATTTCAAAAAAATTAGTTGATATAATGAATGAAAAATCAAATTACATAAATCTGGACATAGACAGAGAGATAGATAGTATAGAAAAAGTAGAAAATCTATATCTGTCAGAAGAACAAAAAATTGCTGTAAAAACAGCACTAGAAGAAAGTTTTACAATTATTACAGGAGGACCTGGAACAGGAAAAACTACCATAATTAATACTATATTGAAGGTGCTAGAAAGAGCAGACTTAAAAGTAGCTTTAGCAGCCCCTACAGGTAGAGCTGCAAAGAGAATGACTGAGTCAAGTGGTAGACCTGCCTTTACATTGCATAGATTGTTAGAATATCACAGTTTTGGCGATGACTTAGAAATGGGATTTGGAAAGAATGAAAATAACAGGTTAGAGGAAGATGTTATTATTGTAGATGAGGCTTCTATGATAGACCTTCTATTAATGAAAGGCTTTACTGATGCACTACAAACAAAAACTAAGATAATAATGGTAGGAGATACAGATCAGCTACCACCAGTAGGAGTCGGCAGTATTTTGCAAGATTTAATTGACTCTGATTGTTTTTGTCAGGTTCAACTAAAGGAAATATTTAGGCAGGCAAAGGAAAGTCAAATAATAGTATCTGCTCACGCTATTAATAAAGGAGAGATGATAGCAGAAAACCGAAAAGATGGAGACTTTTTCTTCATGAGAGAAAATGAAACGGATACCTATGAGAAAATTATATCTCTTGCAAAAACTCGAATCCCAAGTTACTTAGAAGATTGCAAGGGCTCTTATGATATACAAATACTTTCACCTATGAAAAAAGGTAGATTAGGAACACATAACCTAAATAAGGTTTTACAAGAAGTTTGGAACCCTATAGATGATATGCAGGCAGAACTTGTTTATGGAGATAAAATTTTTAGGGTAGGTGATAAAGTAATTCAAATGAAAAACAATTATGAAATCGAATATACCATATTTGTTGAAAGCGATTTTTTATTGCCAAAGAATGGAGGAGAACTAGAAGGTACGGGAGTATTTAATGGAGACATTGGATATATTAGTAACATAGATTTTGAAAGCAAAAGAATAACTGTAGTATTTGATGGTGAAAAATATGTTGACTACTTAGGTGAGGCTATAGGTGAGCTAGAACTGGCATATGCTCTTACAGTACACAAAAGTCAAGGCAGTGAATTCAGAGTAGTAATAATGCCAATAATGGGGATTCCTAAAATGTTGGCGACAAGAAATCTTCTGTATACGGGAATAACTAGAGGAAAAGAACTGGTTATCTTAGTGGGAAGCAGAACCTTGCTAGAAAAAATGATAGGGAATAAGGAAGATAAAGAAAGAAATTCTGCATTAGATATGAGGATAAAGGATATGGTTTATAATGGGATTTGGGACTAAAAATGTGAGGTCAAAATTAAAAAAATTGGGTGCTCGTATATGATAATACGAGCACCCAATAAAAACATTATAAAGTTTCTATTTATTTATTTTTTGATTCGATCTTTTAAAGCT
>CAYJHC010000034.1:0-17980 GCA_964370075.1 uncultured Oscillospiraceae bacterium
ATTATAAATAAAAACAAAAGTGATGTAAAGTCGTATGCGTAAATAAATCCCATTGTGCCCCCCAATTTACAGTATTGTGCATCCCCCTTGCACGTTAGCCATACAAATTATTTTAACAAGAATTTTCTTTATTCTATCATATATATTTAGAGTTGTACATTATTTTGTCTCTATCTAAAAGATATTTATACATAATAGGAAACATTCTTAGTAAAGGAAACAATTAATTACCCATAGGTGCAAAAATAGAGTGTGTTTTATCAATGTGGAGTGTAAGTTATTAATCCTTAAGAAAAAATATTTAAGGTTAAAACTCTATCAGATTTTATTTATTCCATACCCCATTTTGCGAGCCCTTGTAAAATAGGTAATAACTTTTTGGATTTTTCAGTAATAAAATATTCTACTCGAATAGGCATTTCATTATACTGAACTCTTGTGATAAGGCCATCCCTATCCATTTCTTTTAGAGATGATGCTAACATTGTATTAGTGATTCCTTGAACTTTTTTCATTAGCTCGCTATAACGAATTCCTTGACCATTTGAAAGAACACAAATTATTGGGATTTTCCACTTGCCTCCAATTTGTTTTAATGCTGTTTGTAGGGGACATGTTTCTCCACAAGGACAGTGGACTGCTTTACACTTACTCATATTTTTCTTATCTCCTCATTTATAGATGCGTTATTGACGGCGTATTTTTCCTATGGTAATATTATATTAACTCAGAAAAACAAAGTCAATAATTAAAACAAAGTAAAGGAGATTTAAAATGAAAAACCTAGAAAACGTAAGTAAATTGTTCCAAGATCAAGAAAGTACAAAAGTTGTAAGCACTGTATCTAAAGACGGTGAAGTTCATTCAATTGTTGCAGGTAGCGTTATGGTAGTTGATGATAACACTATGGCAGTGGCAGAAGTTATGATGAAGACAACAGCTGCAAACTTGGCTGACAATGACAAAGTGGCTTTACTCGCAGTAAAAGGAATGGAATCATACCTAATTAATGGTACTGTTCAAAAGAGAAATACTGACGGCCCATTATTTGACGCGCTTGCAGAAAAATTCGCAGCCATGAATATGGAAATCGGAGCAGTTTGGACATTTACAGTTGACAAAATTTATGACGAAAGTGCTGGCCCAAATGCAGGCAAGCAAATATTCTAAATAGCTATACTAGACTAGCTAGGAAGTTATTTTAATGGACCCCTTCAGCCTTTGTGACAGTTAGAGGTGTTTTAAACATATTTTTCAGCATGCCATGTGGATATGCTACTGTTATTTACTTGTTTGCTAATATTAAAGATAGGCAAATGTGAAAATAAGTATGGCGATATCAAAAATTATAGAAAAACAAATATGTACTACAAAATAGGCACTTTAAGTGCCTATTTCTTTTATGGAAAACATGTATAATGAAAATAACAAAGGGGAAAGAGCCTTTAAATGTTCATGTAAAGGCTGCGTAATGAATTTTATCAATAGAAAGAAATAATAAGTAAGATGAAAATGTATATTGAAAAGGAAAAAATAAGAAAGGGGAACAAAATGTTTATTAAAAAGGGAAGTACTAAAATTAAAAAAATGCTGGCAATAATCCTGTCGGTGACATTGTTGTTAGGAGGAATTAATATAATACCAGAAGTAAGTGCTTCAACTAGCGTGAGTTTTGATCAAAAACCACCTGCAAATGGTATTTATGAGACACAGTCTAGTAGTTCGCTTAATGACTATAGTGTGGGACCACGTTTTGACGATAATTGGACACCAATAGAGGAAACTTTAATTACACTAGAAGCCGATGATATTAATGGGAACCCAGTTTCGACTACTTTAGGATTTAAGTCGACAATTGGATTAACAGCATCAAATCTTAAATTTATAAGTGGAATGCCTGGATTGATTTCAGTCAGTGATTTAGATTATGGCTATAAATTTGGGCAAGTTAGCACAACGTACCAATGGGATATTACAACTACCGATGTGCTAGGAGAAGCTGTGTGGGCATCTCGAAACTCAGATATAGCTTTAGGATATTATCATATTTACAGAATTAAAGTTGTAGATACTCATCAGTTTGATTTCGTATCTAATGGAGCTACTGTGAAAACTGAATATAAAACACAACACCACAAGGTTTATCCAGTAAGCCCTTCTGCATATGTGCCGACTAATTATGATACAAATACTCAAGAGTTTTTAGGCTGGACATGGCCAGGGCAAAATACGCCTGTTAAGGATATTTCAGGGTATACTTTCGACAGAGACATAACATTTACAGCAGTATACGAAGATAAATATAGCGTAACAGTAGAGGCTAACCCAGCTGCAGGTGGAACACCAACAGCTGATAAGACAAATGCAAAAGAAGGCGAAATAGTAACGGTTCAATTAGACCCAAATCATGAGTATCTTGTAGAAGATGTTACAACTTCAGTGCCGGTTACTAATCCTAGCTTGAACCTTGCAACTAACATTTATACATTTACTATGCCAGATGAAAATGTAAAAGTAACAGTTAATTATAAAGATAAGCCTTTTGTACCTGTTAATGAGGATGATATACTTGCATTAGAAGCGTTAGCATATAAAGGGGTGTATGATGGAGCTTCACATGACGCTCTAACCTCAGCACCTGACTTAGGTGTTGGAATTACATATCAATATAGTGCAAATGGTGGAGCATATTCTGACGAAATACCGCAAGTTGAAGATGCGGGACAAACAACAGTAAGAATTAAATTAAGCCAGGCTAATCACCAAGATTCATTTGTAGATGTAATAGCAGAAGTAGATCAAAGACCTGTAAATCTATTAATCGATGACATAGCAATTACATATGGAGAGGCGGATCTTCCTCTAACTGCAAGTGTAGAGGCAGGAGTAGCGAATGAAGGTATGGTAGATGCAGATGGAGATGGAAATATCGACACTCTAAGCTATACGTTAAATAGAACTGCAGGAACAGATGCAGGTACATACGATATCGCAGCAACAATTGATGCAGCTGCATATCCAAACTATGATATCTCAGCACCAAACGGAACCTTTACAATTGAGCAAGCAGTATTAACTATATCAGTAGATGATCAAACAATAACAGCAGGTGATGCAATTCCAGCATTAGGATGGAATGTTACTGGATTTGTTGCAGGAGATGACATGGTTAGCACAGGCTTAAATGTAACAGTATCAACGCCAGCTTCTGGAACATTGGCTGGAACATTTGGAATTTTAGCGATAGCAGATCCGTTGACAAACTATACATTTGCCTATAATAATGGGGAGTTAACAGTAAATCCACTTCCAGTAGTTACACCAGTTGTAATTCCGGCAGCGCCTGCAGCAGCAGCGCCAGTGGTAGCAATACCAGACGTAGCAACACCGCTAGCAGATGAACCAACAACTATCGAAGAGAATGAGACTCCATTAGCAAGTGGAGCATCATGGTCATTATTAGACCTAATCTTAACGGCTATAACAGGGTTGCTAGCAGTTTCACTACTAGTAACATACTTCACTGGAAGAAAAGAAATGATAAGAATACTAAGTGTAGTGCCAATGGTTGGAGCAATAGCGTTGTTCGTATTTACTCAAGATATGACACAATCAATGGTACTGGCAGATGAGTGGACAATAGTATTTGCAGCAATGGCTTTAGTACAAGGTGGAATCATGTTCTTCTCTAGAAAAGGATTAGAAGAAGATGATGACCAAGCAATGGTTTAATCCGAGAAAAAGTTAATAGTACTACAAAATTGAGAAATTAAATTAACAAGCGGCTCCAATTGGAGCCGCTTGTTTTATGATTGTGTTGATTTACCTTTTTATTTCTTTTACTGTGACCTAAGTTGACCCTTTCCCTCAAAACTATTTTATATTACTTTTAGAGAAAAATCAGTTGTTATAACAACGAAAGGAGGCTTTTGATAAAATTAAAAGTCCTTATTTTGTATTGGAGTAATAAAAATTCCATTAATTGATCTTGGGGATAAAGTCAGCTTGGTAGCTTCGTTCTGTGTTTTTCTGGTGGATACTATTTTTAAATCGGGAAAGGCACATCTATTAACGTGGCTTGGAGGAAGATGGTTTTCGTCAACTAAGTCTATAATATTAAATTTACTTTCATGTAAAGAGTAATGGTATATTAGATGATCTTGCTTGCTCAATCCTTCGATAGATATTTCCTTTAATTCTGAATCGCTGCAATTGGCTATAATTAAACTATAATGACTTTTGCTTTTTCCCGCAACGTAGGTTGTTGAGGTTGTAATATGACTGGGGAACTTAGATAACCAAACATAAATATAAAATAGAAATGTTTTTACAGAATTTTTATCGTATAAACCTTGATTTGAATTTGTACTAAACAAGGGAATAGGGAAAGGTTTAACTATATAATTTATCAAGTCGTCTAGTGACAATAGAGTTTGCCTGGAATATATAGTAGGAGGGGGGATTTCTTCTGGGTGGCTCTGCATAGCAAAGTTATACTGAAAATCAATGACTGAAAATAAAGTAGTGTTTGAATCGACAGGGAACAAAGTTGAAGCAAAGGAGTCTAAATTCATTGAAAATTCAAGGAAATCCGATGATGTCAGTTCTTTTGGTGAAACTTTTAGAGGCAGAGGTAATAAGTTTTGAGAAAAGTCTAATTTCTCAAAGTTAATATTAAACATAGGAGCCTCTGATGTACTATCATAAATCCTTGAAAGGAAAAAGAAAATGTTTGATTTAGCTTCAGGATAGGGAATGAGAGTAAATTTACAAGGACATGTCTTAATAGTCCAATCTTTATATTTTTCCCTATATTGAGTAGGATCTTCATTAGCCCATTTAATAAAATTGCTTTTATAAAAATTGCTATGAGAAAAGCCTGAGTCTATAGAAATTGATTCTATTGAGTCGTTACCATTAAGCAAGGAGAATAGTGATTTTTCAACTCGAACCATACTTAAGAAGTCGCGAAAATTCAAATTTGTGTACTTTGTAAACATGTGTGATAGATGATCTCTGCTTACACATAGTTCTTCTGCAAGTTCTGCGAGAGAAACTTTTTGATTACAATTTCGATAAATCTTTGAAATAACGTCACTGATAAATGTTGCTTGGGAGGTATTTTTTACAACTCTAAAAGAAAAACCAGTTTGTAGATCAACATAAATCGACTTGAAATTCTCGTCAAGTATTTTGAGTAATTTTTTTATCTCTTCTGAGAAAAGCGTTGGCTTTTCAAAAAAAACAATGGCAGAAGTGATTAGTTGTGACTGAAGCGATATCCGGATTTCTTTGAAATAAATAGTATCATCAAGAATGTTAGTTGAAAAAGTAGTGTGTAGGATATTTGGGTAAAGTTTGCAAGCAAATTCTGGGTTTATAGAAAGAATAAGCACCCGATTTTCACACTCTCCTTTCATGCCGTGAATATCTTCATAGTGGAGATAGAAAATGTCTCCTTTTTTTAATTTATATGTTTTTAAAGAAAGATATAGATCTATTTCTCCGTCTAATACAAAAATCAATTGGATAGTGCTAGAGCAGTGTAGGGGAATGTCTTTGACATTTATAATTTTTGATGCCCCATGAAATAATGGGAAGTTGACTTCTCTTTTCATAATTTTTTTCACTCCAAAATAACAACTAAAGTAACAACTAAATTAACATGTGTTTTGGTAATTTTATGCAATGATAATAAATATGTGCATAAAAACCAATAAATAATATAAAAACAGATGATTCTAAGTCTATTTTAACATAATTGTTGACAGAAAAAATATGTACGAAGAGTAAAATTATGGATATTATGTACACATAGATAAATAAGTTTAATTATACGGTAATACTAGCACTATTTGATTTGAACCTAAGAAGTCAGAAAGGAGATTTCAAATGAACAGCGAGAATTTAACAAAAGAAATGAAAAAGACCTTGCCTTTAAGGGTGAAGTTTGGGTATGGAATAGGGGCTGCTACAGATTCTACTTCGGCAGATTACGTTGCGAGTTTCTTATTATTTTTCTTAACTACTATGGCGGGTGTTTCTCCTGCAGTTGCAGGTGGAATTATAGGCCTTGCAGTATTTTGGGATGCGATAACAGATCCGATAATAGGCAATCTATCAGACAGAACAAAGTCTAAGATGGGAAGGCGACGTCCATGGTTGGCTTTTTGTATTGTTCCATTTATGTTAGCGCAATGGATGCTATTCACACCGGTGGAATTTTCAGAAGCTGGAAAAAATGCATATTTTATTATAGCGGCAATAGCATATTATACATTATATACTTGCGTAATGGTTCCGTACTACTCACTGGGAGCGTCCATCGTATCAGATTATAATGACAGAACAATGACCAGAGTAATTAGTCAGATGCTAAACTATATTGGCGTATTTCTTGGAACGGCAGCGCCTCCTTTGATAGTTGCTTCTCTTATAGATTCAGGGATGGCAGAAGGAGATGCTTGGTCGTTAACAACTAAATTTGTTTCTGGAGCAGGTTTAGTATTTATCTTAATCGCAGTTATTTCCACAAGGGGAAGAGATGAAGTGCCAGAGACTGAAGCAGGTATTGAGAAGAGAAAGACGCATATATTTAAAGATATGTGGGAAATTTTAAGAATTAAGACTTTTGTTATCCTTACAGCAGCATCATTGCTGTATAGAACAGCCATAGCGTTAGTTGTAGCTTCAACGATATTTTATGTAATTTATGTAGCAAAATTAGACCTTGCAGCTTTAGGGGCATTTTATACAACTATGACCTTTGCAGGATTTGCATGTGTCTTTATATTAGTGCCTATTGTTAAAAAGTTTGATAAGAAATATGTTGTGATGTTTGCTTTGGGATTTTCTGGGCTTGCAGTTATAGGATTTACATGGGTAGGTATATCATCAGCATTCATGCTAATTGTGTACATGCTACTTTACTCTCCGGGGTCTGGCTCTTACTGGGCTATCAATTACGCGTTAATATATGATATTGCTGAGATTGATGAGTTTAAAAATGGGAAAAGACGTGAAGGAACTATACTTGCTTTTGCATTATTCACAAATAAACTAGGATATGCAATAGCAACAGCTATATCTGGTATATTACTTGAAGTTGCAGGATTTAATGCAGATGTAGAGGTACAAACGGCAGAGGCGGTAACTCAAATAAACTATATGTTTACTTTATATCCTGGATTATTAATGCTATTAGCAGTATTGCTTTATGGAATAAATCCAATGAATAAGAAAAAATATGAAAAATTACAAGCACAACTTGAATTGAAACGTAGCGGAAAAGAATACAATACTGACGGATTCGAAAAATTGTTATAGGTTAAATCAAAAAAACTTGGGAATATAAATAAGTAGAGGCTATGAGAATAAAACATTTTGAAATACTTGTGCTATATCATAGCCTTAATACTTATTTAGACAGTTGAAAGGGAATGGTTGTGGTGAGAATATTATGAACGATGATAAGTTAACTATAACTGTATTTCTAAATGGAAATATACACACAGTAAATAAAAAAATGCCTAATGCTGAGGCTATGGCCATTCAAAGTGGAAAAATAATAGCGATTGGGAGCAATGAGGAAGTGCTAAAGAAGGTATCTTCAATCAATATTTCCGAAATTGATTTAAAGGGCAAATTTGTGCTTCCTGGGTTTGTTGACTCTCATGCTCATCCTGCTATGACATCGGTTGAAGTTTTATATGAAGTTGATTTGTTTGGCGAAACTAGTAAAGAGGGATATCTTGAAAAAGTTAAAGACTTTTATGAAAAAAATAAAGATGTAAAGATAATAAAAGGTTCTGGGTGGGCGAATGCAATACTAAGTGATTCCCCTCCGCAAAAAGAAGATTTAGATAAAATTTCTAAAGAGATACCAATACTCTTATCTTCGGATGATCATCATACGTGTTGGGGCAACTCTAAGGCTTTTGAGCTGGCAGAAATTAATAAAGACACAACCGTAAAAGGTGGACAAATTGCTAAAAATAGCAAAACAGGAGAACCGATAGGAACTGTAAACGAGGAAGCATTGAAGCTATTTGCGTCAATAATAGGTGAGTACTCTGTTGAAGAATATGAAGAGGCATGGTTAGAATATCAAAGAATAATGGCTAGTTATGGCATAACCATGACCCATGATGCAAGAATCGAACTAAATAATAATTCACATAAGGCGGCGTATAATTTGGTTAAGTCGGATAAGTTTTTATTTAAAATTGCGGCTTCGGCATATGTCCCAGTAAATAACACCGCATATATTGACAAAATAATTGAAACCGGTAGAAATTATGATGGAAAAAACTTTTTTACAAACCATGCTAAATTTTTTATAGATGGTGTAGTAGAAGCAAAAACGGCATGGCTTAAAGAACCTTATGAGGGAGAGTCTTCATATAGAGGGGAAGGGTTATGGGACGATGAAATATTGTTTGAAGCCTTAAAAAAGTTAGATGATGCTGGTTGGTGGGCTCATTTTCACTGTATTGGAGATGCTGCGGCAGAGCAAATAATTAATGCTTTAAGCAGGGTAGAACAAATAAATGGAATAAAAAATAGGAGAAATATACTTGCGCACGGTCAGATAATAGATAAGAAGGATATAGATCAGATGGTTAAGCTAAATCTTACCGTGTCTGCAAACCCGTATTGGTTTATCAAGAATGAATATTCATATAAGCAAATAGAAGAAAGGAACTTGGGAGAAGAAAGAGCAAGTAAAGAGTATCTTATGAAAAGCTTGATGGATGCAGGTATTGTAGTAGCTTCAGCAAGCGATTTTAATGTTACACCTATTCCCAATCCATTAATCGGAATTATGACTGGGGCTATTAGGTGTTTGCCTGAAGAAATAAATGACGAGGATAAAAGATTAGGCGTTGAAGAATGTGTTACTGTTGAGAATATGATTAAATCATTTACAATTAATGGGGCATATACAATTGGCAAAGATGAAAGCACAGGGAGTTTAGAAGAGGGAAAGGATGCAGATTTTATTATTCTAGATAAAAATATATTAACTATTCCTGTGGTAGAAATAGGAAGTACTAAAGTATTGGAAACATATTCGGAAGGAAAAAGAATTTATAAGCTGAAAAAAGAGAATAGTTAGGAGAAAAATTATGAAAATGATAAAAACTAAGAAAAAAACTTTTAATGAAGATGTTTTACAAAAAGAAAGAGCGTTAGTATACTTTGGGGCACCATGGTGCCATTATTGCGTTGAATTAAAGCCGACGTTAGAAGAGGTAGCAACAGAAAACCCAGACTATCCTGTGGTTGAAGTTAATGTAGATATGCAAAAAACCTTAACCAAAACATATGGAATTGAATTATATCCTACAGTTGTTATGTTTGAAGCTGGAGAGCCAAAAGGTAGAATTGTTGCAAAAGCAACAAAGGAAGAGTTAGAGAAGTTAATGGGACTTAAGTAAGGTTTTATGAGTTAAAGGGTATGGGATTAAAAGTTTGGGGGACAGTATGTGGAACATTTGTAGAGAGAACCAAGATGAGATAATAAATATGCGAAGAGAACTTCATAAAATTCCAGAGATTGAAGATGAGTTACCCAAAACAATGAAATTCATAATTGAAAGGCTTCAAGAGTATAAAATAGATTTTTATATTTCAGGAAACAGAGGCGGGATAGTTGCTCAAGTAGAAGGGGATTCAAGTGGCAAAGTATTAGCATTAAGAGCAGATATGGATGCATTGCCCATTGAAGAAGAGAATGACGTTTCATATAAGTCTGCAAATCCAGGTTGCATGCATGCCTGTGGTCACGATGCTCATGTGGCCATGTTACTTTATGCTGCAAAAGTACTGAAAGAAAATGAAGGCAGATTATGCGGGTCTGTTCGCTTTCTATTTCAATCAAGTGAAGAGACAGCAAAAGGGGCAAAAATCTTAATAAGTGAAGGCGCTCTAGACAATGTTGATGCTATATTTGGGATTCATATAGGATCTATACTTGGTGGTGACCTTGAACTTGGGACGGTTATTTCATCGCCTGGTTGTGTTATGGCCTCTATGGACAAATTTACAATAGAGGTTACAGGAAAAGGGTGTCATGGATCAACACCCGAAAAAGGTATAGACCCTATCAATATAATTAGTCATATAGTTATTGGATTACAAGCAATAGTTGCGAGAGAAACAGCGGCAACTAAGCCGGTGGTTCTTAGTTTTGGAAAGATTGAAGGAGGAACAGTTTTCAATGCTATTCCAGAAAGAGTTGTTTTGAATGGGACAATTAGGACTACGGACAAAGATGAAAGAACTCGAGTGATTAAGAGAATTCAGCAAATCTCAGAAACTACGGCGGCAGCTTTTGGAGGAAAAGCGATAGTTGAAATTGACCAAGGGACATTGCCATTGATCAATAATGTGAGAATGGCAGACTATGCCAGAGGCATTGTTAGGGAAATAGTTGGTGAGAAAAAAACTATAGAGAAAATTGTCGCACCTAGTATGGGCGGGGAAGATTTTTCTTATTATCTAGAAAAAGTGCCAGGTGCTTTTCTGTTTCTGAATTCAGTAAACCCGTTTATGGGAGCAGATGTGCCGCACCATAATGCAAAGTTCCAAATTGATGAATCTGTGCTGTGGATTGGTAGTGCATTCTTTGTTTTGCTTGCTAATAGTTTTTTGAAGGAGTAGAGAAAATGAAAAAAGATAATATTTCTTATAACGGGTTTATTAGAATTTTAAATAAAGAATTAGTGCCTGCGATGGGCTGTACAGAACCCATTGCTTTGGCCTTTTGTGCTGCGGCATGTAGAGATTTAATTGGAAGTAAGTTTGATATAGATAAAATAGATCAAATAAATGTATGTATTAGCCCTAATATTATTAAAAATGTAAAAAGCGTAGTTGTTCCAAATACAGGGGGAAGGAAAGGCATAGAAGCTGCTGTAGCTATTGGAATCGTAGCGGGGAAAAAAGAATTAGGATTAGAAGCTATCTCTAATGTGGAATCCAAACAAAGAGAAAAAATGACTGAACTATTAAGTATGGATAAAATAAACGTATCTCCTACAGATGATGGCGTAGTATTAAGCATTACTGTGGAGATTAGGATGAGAAATGACTGTGGAGTTGTGCAAATTTTAAACGAGCATACAAACATAGTTTTTGAACAGAAGAATGATAATATCGTAACTGATGAGAGGGAAGCCAATTTATTAAAAGAAAAAGGAATAGATAATCCTGACTATAAGTTGTTGAACTTGGAGGCTATATACGATTTTGCTACAACGGTAGATATAGAGGATGTAAGGGAAGTTATTGAGAATCAAGTTAAATGTAATAGCCTAATATCTGAAGAGGGTTTGCTTAAGGATTATGGTGCAAATATTGGCAAGACTTTATTAAAATACGGGGATGATTCAGTTGTGACCAGAGCGAAAGCAGCTGCAGCTGCAGTATCAGATGCTAGAATGAACGGGTGTGAGTTGCCTGTTGTAATAAATTCGGGAAGTGGCAATCAAGGAGGAACAACCTCGATGCCAGTAATTGTATATGCCAAAGAGTATAAGGTTTCAAATGAATTATTAATTAGGGCGTTGGTACTATCAAATTTGGTGACTATTCATCAAAAAAGATTTATCGGAAGACTATCAGCCTTTTGTGGTGTAGTTAGTGCAGGGGCAGGAGCCTCAGCTGGGATTACTTTGATATTAGGTGGAGGGTATGATGAAGTTGCTCATTCGATTGTAAATACTTTAGGCATGGCCTCTGGGATGATTTGTGATGGGGCAAAGTCTTCGTGTGCTGGAAAAATTGCGACTGCCGTTGAAACTGGTATACTGGGATATGAAATGTATAAAAATGGACAACAGTTTTATGAGGGAGATGGAATAATTGGAAGCAGTGTTGAAGATACAATTAAAAATATTGGTATAGTAGCAAAGGATGGTATGGAAATTACAGACAAGGAAGTTATTAGAATTATGATTAACAAGTAATTAAATGCTGCAGCAATAAAAAACTAGTAAGTGGTTTGGTATTTTTATCTTTTCATGGTTTTCAATAACTCTTTAGTAGCTGCATCAACCTTGGTGGATTCGCGAGTTTTTTGAAGGGCCTTATTGTAGGTCTCATCGTCTAAGTTGTTAGATTTATAGTATTCCATGGTTTCCTTTGGGAAAGAAACAAAGCACATGGAAATAGCCCAAGCAACGCCCATTTTTACATAATAGTCTTCGTTTTTTATTTGGTCGAAAATTTTGAAAAGATCCTGTAGATATTTTTCTTCTATATAATAATCTAAGAACATAACTACAGCGAAGCGTATGTGATATGGTTTGTCCGATTGCCAGTATGGTTTTAGAAAATCCCAAAATAGCTCTTTATGTTTCTTGGCAATTTTTAGGCTAACACAAAAGCTATCACATAGGGACCAGTTGGTGATTTTAGGAACAAAAAGAGGGATTAACTCGAGAGTTGTATTTAAGTCTTTTATGTTTCCAATTATAAAGCCTTTTAACATGGTTTCTTCAAAATATATTTCTTTGCTGTTCTTAAAATACTCAAGAGCCATATTAGGCTCACTCTTCATCATATTTTTTGCTAAATTTCTTAGTAGAGGGATTCGCACTCCTATTATATTGTCACAGTTTGGAATTAGAGCAGCCGAGAAGACTTGGTACTTTTTTTCTGCTAGACTTTCAATTTGTTTTCTTATTTCTAATTCAGTATTGCTCATATAGATGCTCCTTTGATATGTAAATTGTAAAACATTACTTAACGCCCTCTTTTGCTTTAGGGAAAGAGACAGAGATGCGAAATATGATTTCGAGTTGAAATGTTTTCCTTTGATCCTGCCTGCCCTATTAACTTAATCTCCATTTAGTTTAATGGAAGGAGGAAGGGTTGTCAATTTAGGGGAAAATAATTAGAGGAGATTTTGTTGAAAATATATTTTTTTTCTGTAGAATATAGGCAAAGCTATTTTATTTAGAGGAAGGACTAATATGCAAAATTCAATTAACTGGATTGAGGGCACGCCCTTAGCCATTGCAATTCAAAAAGTCTATTTTATTGCGCCTCATACACATGAAAATTTGATTGAGATAACTATGTGTATGTCGGGAGAAATTAATTTTTCGTATTGTTTTGAAGAATTCACATTGAAAGAAGGGGAGTTTGTTTTGGTAGACAAAGATGTTCACTTCCTATCGAGCGAAGGTGGAACAAGGATTTCCTTTTATTTTGATCTTAAATACTTTGAAAAAAAGTATCCGCACATTACAAGTCTGATGTTTGTGTGTGAACACACAACGCAAAGCAATATCCCATATAATACTGAACAACATAAGCAGTTAAAACTTACTTTATTAGCATTGCTATCATACATATTAGGGGAGAATGAAAATGAAAAAGACTATAAGGAGAGGATTATTTCTGCTACCGAAAAAATTCTAATAACTATCATGAATGACTTTGATATAATCTTTTACTATAGGCCAGGTAGATATATAAAAAGAGAAATGCTTGAAAGATATCAAGTGGCAATAAAATATATGTATGATAATTATTGGAAAAAAATCACGTTAGAAGACTTAGCGAAACATTGTGGTATTAGTGAAATATATATGTCAGAATTCCTTAATAAAATGACAATTGGATTTAGAGTAACCCTTGGATATGTTAGGACAGCAAAGTCAGAACTTTTTCTTATGAATACAGATTTGACGCTGACAGAAGTTTCCGAAAGATGCGGGTTCTCGGATGTTAAATATTATTATGCCGCATTTAGAAAATGGTATGGGTGCACACCGGGAGAGTTTAGAAAAAAATATAAAAAAGAAATGGGCAAAGAAAATATAGAGGAAACTTTAGAAAAAGAAGATATAAAGGAGCCGTTAAATCATATGATAAAAAAACAAATTGAAAGCATGTATATTTAGCTTGTTCCTATTACTTAAAAGTTAGAATTGATAGCGCAGCAGAGAGGTTGCTGTGCTATTTTTATGCTGTTTTAAGGATATTTTGTTTAGAAAATGCCTATAAAAATCATTGCAAAAACTATATAATACTTTATCATATAAATACAAGAATTAATTACCAATATAGGAAATTTTTATGATAGGGGGTTGTATTATGAACGATGAAAAAAATGTTTCAACATCTGAAGTTAAATTGAAAAGAACTTTAACGTTGCCTTTGCTAATTATGTTTGGACTAGCTTATCTAGCTCCAACAGTAGTATTTAATTATTATGGAATTTTTACAACAGCTACAGGAGGAATGTACACGCTTGCCTTTACTATAACTGCAGTGATTATGTTGTTTACAGCATTTGGATATGTCCAAATGGTTAAGGCATATCCTGTTGCAGGCTCTGCCTATACGTATGTAAATAGGTCAGTGCAGCCCCATGTAGGGTTTATGACAGGCTGGGTTTTATTGTTGGATTATTTGTTAATGCCGATGATATGCTACTTGCTGCTAGGGATTTACGTGAATTCCTTTTTCCCTGCAATCCCTGTTTGGGCAATAGTAATTATAGTTGCAGCAATAGGTGCGATTATAAATATTTTAGGAGCAAAAACTGCTGGAATGATAAATACAATAATCATTGCAGCTCAAATAGGAGTTACTTTATTAATTATCATTGTAATCATTAAGTATGTAACAGGTGGTGGTGGTTCGGATACTTTAGTTGATTCTACTGCCTTTTATAATCCAGCTACATTTTCGGTGGGTGGGATTTTGACTGCTGCAGCTGTATTGTGCGTATCTTTTGTCGGCTTTGATGCTGTAACTACATTTGCAGAAGAAACTAAGAACCCAGAGAAGGTTATGGGGCCTGCTGTAATGGGAATAGCAATTGGAGCAGGTTTGATATTCATAGCTACAGCTTACTTTATGCATATAGGGTGGCCGAATGCGTATAATGAAATTCAAGATCCTGACTCTGGAATATTTGAATTTTTTCCTGCCATTCAAAATGAATGGTTAGGAAATGTGTTCTTTGTTGTTGATAACTTAGCAACATTTATATGTGCTATGGCTGGAATGGCTGCTGTTTGTAGAATTCTATATGCTATGGGTAGGGATAATATATTACCTAAAAGATTTTTTGGGAAACTATCTCCTAAATTTCAGACTCCAATAAATAATATACTTTTGACAACAGGCGTAGCGTTGACAGCTTTATTCTATCAAGATAACTTATTTGGAGCAGCTTCACTAGTTTCCTTTGGAGTGGTTCTTGGATTTTTTATGGTTAATCTGTCTGTAATCTTCCACTATTTCATTAAGAAAAAAATGAGAAAGGGCATTGATTTAGTGAAATACTTGATTATTCCAGGGATAGGAATGGCGAGTTTGGCGGTAGTATTTGTAAATATTGAAACTACGGCTATGATTTTAGGAAGTGTTTGGCTTGCAATTGGTCTGATTTATTTGGCTATTAAGACAAAAGGATTTAAAGAATTGCCAAAAGAAATGGATTTTGACGAGTAAAGAGGAGTAAATATGGATGCGGTATTAAGAAATGCAAGAATATATACATCTGATGAAAATCAAAAATGGGCAGATACTCTTGTAATATCCGATGATAAAATTGCATATGTTGGTGGAAATGAAGAAACTAAATGGAGACATTTAGTTTCTTCGAATACGCTAGAATTTGATTTAAAAGGGAAGATGATTATTCCTGGAATTGTAGATAGTCATATTCACCCAGCTATGATAGCACAAAGTAATTGGCATGTAAAACTTCCTTGGACTGAAGATGTTAATGTGCTGCTTGAATTTGTAAAGGCGTACGCCGAAAAACATCCGAAAGAAGAGATCCCTTTCCTATATTTTGAATATTATCCTACTAGTATGTTTGGTGAAACTGGTCCGACAAAAGAGTTATTAGATAGCGCCGTATCAGATAGGCCTTGCTTGTGCCAGGACTTTGGTGAGCATCTTCATTGGGTCAACACCAAAATGTTAGAGCTTATGGAAGTAGATAAGAACACTCCAGATCCAGTGCCAGGCCTTGAAATGTTTGTGAGAGACGAAGAGGGTCAACCTACAGGATGGCTTAAAGAACTTGTATGGGGGCGCTTTAGTGAAAAATTATATGAAAACATTGGTTGGGTTCCTCCTATTGAATTAACAGAAAAAACAATGATGCCATTCTTTAATTTTTTAAGTGAGCATGGAATTACTGCTATAGCAGATGGAATTACAGAAGGAGAAGAGCAACTAGAAACTATCTATAAATTAGATAAAGAAGGAAAACTGAAAGTTTACTTTGACGGAATAATAAGATTTTGGGGCATTAAAGATTTGCCGGATAAAATTAATGAGGCGAAAAATCTTAATGAGAAATATGGAACAAAGCATATTAAGGTGAATAGTATGAAACTGTTTTTAGATGGAACTAATGAATCTGGAAACAGTGCATCCTTAGAGCCGCATATAAATGATCCGTCTAAGACTAATTTTGGAGAAATAAAAATGGAAGAGGAAGAATTAGTTCGATGTTTCTTGCTTTGCAACGATGAAAAAGTTGATATGCAAATACATGTAGTAGGAGACAGAGGCTTCCGGGTAGCTTGCAATGCTGTAGAAGAGGCGCAGAAGATAACAAAGCGCTTAGAGAAAAATTGGGATATGCAAGTTATATTAGCACATTGTGAAATAGTTGATCCTGAAGACATGGAAAGGCCTGCTAAACTGGGAATAACAATTAATTGGAGTTGCCACTGGTCGGGGGGGTATTTTGGTGAAGAAGCTTTGAGTTATTTTTCTAAAGAAAAATGGGAAAGGATGTACCAATTTAATCCTATGATTGAAAGCGGAGCCTTAGTTGCTTTTTCTAGTGATGTTGTGACTAACTATGAACTACATAGGGCGGATCCTTTCTTTGGTATGCAAACTGCCATAACAAGAGTTGACTTGGAATTTCCATTGGACAGTGAGAAATACCCTGATAGTGTAAGGCCTCCAACTTCTGCTAAGATTAATAGAGATTATCTCATAAAGGGATATACTATCAATGGGGCGAGGCAGCTTAGGTGGGAAAATGAAATGGGAACAATAGAAGTTGGAAAAAAAGCAAATCTGAATATTATTTCGGACGATTTTTTTCAAGTTTCAGAAACCGACATACACAAAATTAAATTTGAGACCGTAATATTTGACGGAGAAATAGTATTTGGAAGCCTATAGCTTTTGATAAAACTGCGCCATTTGATTCTTTTGAAGAGTAGGCCTGTTATAATCACTAGTAAGCCAACCATGGATAAAAAGCTTAAATTTATTGTAAATTTAAGCTTTTTTTGATACACTAGTAGGGGAAATGGCTAGATAACTAAGGAATATAAGAGTAAGAAAGAGAATAGGGATATGAGAAGAGGTTGGAAAAATTTAAGCAAGGGATTTACCCTTATGGAGGTAATTGTTGTAATTGCAATATTAGCAATACTAGCAGCTGTTGCAGTGCCAACGATTAGTGGATATATAGAAAAATCAAAGGAAACTGCAGATTTACAAAGTGCTAGAAGTATTCTTACAGCGCTAACAACAGTATATGCTTTAAATACTGGGATTGTTCCAGAGGGAGGGCGTATAGTTGTTCGATGGGATACAAGTGTAGGTGGAGGATCACCAGCGGGAAAAGGTGATGTAGTAATTGAACATAGAACCTTTGGGAACTTTCATACGGCGGCAGATGGTACTTGGATAGCAGCTTTTAGAACCAAGTTTGATGAATATATGGAAAAAAATGCATTGGGAGATGCAACATCAAAGAAAAGCCAAAATTCAGATTTGCTAATATGGTATGACACGGCTACAGGAGACATGTACACTCATACAGCCTATATGGCAGACTGGGGAGAAGATGGTATTGGATTAGACTTGGAGCCAGATGTGTTCTAAGGAGAAAAGCTAAACTTGAAACGGTCTCATTAAAAAACAGGTACGCATTATTTATGCATACCTGCCTTTTAAAGTTGTTTTTATTATT
>CAYJHC010000035.1:0-17807 GCA_964370075.1 uncultured Oscillospiraceae bacterium
ATTAACTCTTGAGTTGCTTTTATAAAAATAATTGTATTTTGTCTTTTTAACTCTGCTTTAGACATTTCTTGAGATATAGTCATAAATTATCCTTTCGAAGATTAGTTCTTTTCCTAGATTGGGGTTTAAATTTGAGAGTAGGGGCTGATAGCAATTCTTAATATTAAGTATATATAAAAAAAAGAAAAATACAATAGTAACTCAATTTACGAAAGCTAAGTTATGAAATTTTCATGAAATTAGTTGAACTATAATTAAGGTTGTGGGGTAAGTCAATTATGTAGGGGATTTGAATTATTAGTATAGAATTGAAATTAATAAATTTTGAGAAAAAACTAAGCAAGCTTGCATATTCGTGGTATGATAGTATAATAATGTAGTAGTGAAAGCGGTATAAAAGTATATGAGGGCAGGTGAAACTGCTTATTGAAAGGATAATTAATGTTAACAGGAAAACAAAGAAGCTATTTGAGAAAATTAGGACATGATTTGGATCCTACAGTATATATTGGGAAGTCAGGAATTACAGACAATATTATTGGTGAGATGGAGACAGGATTTGAACTTAGAGAACTAGTAAAAGTTAAACTGCAAGAGAGCTGTGATATGGATCCAAAGGAAGTTGGGAATCAAATTGCTCTTACAACTAATGCTGAATTTGTTCAGGCTATAGGGCGAAAATTTATTCTATATAGAAGGTCTGTGGAAAATCCGATAATAGTTTTACCGAAGAAATAAGTGAGCAATCTTAAGAAAAAATATATTTTAATATATTATTTTAAAAAATCTGTATGATTGTTAAGATGGAAGAAGGTTGAAAAATAAATAATATTAAAATTCTGTAGAATTTCAACATTTCTCTTGACAGAGGTTAGAGAATTTGATATTATTAAATAGTTAACCGCACTTAGTGGGTATTTTTAAGTTGGTAAAAAACGTATCACACCCTAAAAAGGCGAGACAGTTTAGAGGAGGAAATCAATTAATGTATGCAGTAATCAAAACTGGCGGAAAGCAATATAGAGTACAATTAGGTGACACTATATCTGTTGAGAAGCTAAACGAAGAAGTAGGAGCAACAATCACTTTTGACGAAGTACTGGTAATGGGAGAAGGAGCTGACCTTAAGGTTGGAACTCCATTCATTGAAGGTGTTTCAGTAGGTGGTAAAGTTGTAGGAGCAGGAAAAGGCGAGAAAGTTATAATTTATAAGCATAAAGCTAAAAAAGATTATAGAAAAAAGCAAGGACATAGACAACCTTTCACAGCGGTAGAAATCACTAGCATTGGAGATCAAGCAGCACCAGCTAAGAAAGAAGCACCAAAAACTCCTGCAAAGGAAGAGGCTCCAGAAGTAGAAGCTTCAACGGAAGTTAATCTTTCAGCAATGAAGAAGAATGAATTATTAGAATATGCAGCTGCTAAGGGCATTAAAGTAAGTGCTTCAGCAACAAAAGCTGTTATAATAGAAGCTATAGAAGCAGCTAAGTAAGTAGGAGGTGAATAACCATGGCAAGTAAAAAAGGTGTAGGTAGTTCCAAGAATGGTAGAGATAGTGAATCAAAACGTCTAGGCGTTAAGACTGGTGATGGACAATTTGTAAGTGCAGGAAGTATTCTTGTAAGACAAAGAGGAACAAAGTTTCACCCAGGAAATAACGTAGGTATTGGTGGAGATGATACATTGTTTGCAAAAGTAGATGGGGCTGTTAAGTTCGAAAGATATGACAAGACAAGAAAGCAAGTTAGTGTTTATCCAAAAGAAGCGTAAATAAAATAACACTTAAACAAAACTATTTAGACAGATGTGGTAAATACTGCATCTGTCTGTTTTTTAGAAAGAAAGGAATTCCAGTTATGCTAAACGTTTTGATGGTAGGGTTAGGTGGTTTTGTTGGTTGCGTTTTAAGATATGGTATTGGAAAGTTATTGCCAACAGCAATATTTCCTATGGCCACATTATTGTCAAATGTTTTTGCAGGTTTCATAATTGGAATTTATTTTGGCCTAGAGCGAGAATTTCAATTTGAAGGGGAACGAATAAACCTATTAATTACTACAGGCTTTTTAGGAGGACTTTCAACCTTTTCTACTTTTAGTATGGAAACCATAATGTTAATTGAAGAAAAGCACTTTTTACATGCAGGCTGGAATGTAATCTTAAATGTTACTCTTTGTCTTATAAGTGCTGCGGCTGCAATGATGTTGATTAAATTTATTTTTAGAAAATAACCTTTTGTGGTAAAATTATATTGTAAAGTAAAATATAAAAATGATTTTAGGTTAATTGTAAAAATAAGTTTAATGTACAGTTTTAAATGAGAGGAATACAATGTTTATAGATAGAGCGAAAATCCAGATTAAATCTGGAAAGGGAGGAAATGGAGCAGTTTCCTTTAGAAAAGAACCATATGTACCAGAAGGTGGTCCTGATGGTGGTAATGGGGGAAAAGGTGGGGATGTTATCTTTATGGCAGACAATAGCCTTAGAACTCTAATGGATTTTAAATATAAAAAGAAATACCAGGCAGAAAATGGCCAGGATGGGATGAAGAAAAACAAATATGGAAAACATGGAGAGGACTTGATAATTAAGGTACCACCAGGAACCATGGTTTTGGATAAGGAATCAGGATTATTGATGAAGGACTTAGTTTCTCACGGAGATTCTTTTGTGGCAGCAAAAGGAGGAAAAGGAGGAAAAGGGAATGAACACTTTAAATCATCAGTAAGACAGGCGCCAAATTTTGCAGAGGCAGGAAGAGAGGCCAAGGAGAGAGAAGTTGTTTTGGAACTTAAGTTGTTGGCTGATGTAGGCTTAGTTGGCTTTCCTAATGTAGGGAAATCTTCTTTATTGGCTGTTTCAAGTAAGGCTAAACCAAAGGTTGCTGACTACCATTTTACAACCATAGATCCTAATATTGGAATAGTTGAAGTGTCCAACACAAACTTTGCAATGGCAGATATTGCAGGTATTATAGAAGGCGCTCATCAAGGGGCAGGTCTTGGCTTTAGATTCCTTAAGCATATTGAAAGAACAAAAGTCCTTATTCATGTAGTTGATATTTCTGGATGCGAGGGCAGAAATCCAATTGAAGACTTTCAAAAAATTAATAATGAATTGGAGAAGTTTAACTCTAAACTTATTAAAAAGCCAATGGTAATTGCAGCAAATAAGATGGACTTATTAATTGATACAGAAGACGGAGACGATCTTGGAGTTACAGATCCAAAGTATAAGGAATTTGTAGATTACATTGACTCTCTAGATAGAGAATATAAAGTATTTCCAATGTCAGCCCCACTTCATTTAGGAGTAACAGAGGTATTAGAAGAAGCAGCTAAAGCTCTAGCTGCCTATGTTGCTGATCCATTAGAAGAGGAAGTTGAAACATTTGACTTTGAAAAAGATGATAATGATCCTGAATATAGAACGGTTTCATATAAATTCGAAAGTGGAATGTTTGTATTAGAAGGCAAACAGCTTACTAAAATCTTTAACTCTACAAATTTTAACGATTTAGGCTCTATTAGATATTTGTATAAATATATAGAGAGGTCTGGGGTAATCGATAAGATGAAAGAAGAAGGGTTAGAAGAAGGGGATATAATCAAAATCGAAAACTTTGAACTTGAATATTTTGATGAATATAGTGAGTAGTGAGTAAAAGGACATAAATTTATGAATAAAACATTAGCCTTTAGTGAATTAGAGAATATCCTAAAGAAGGTTGAAAAGCCAGGTAGATATATAGGTAATGAAATTAATTCGATTAAAAAAGATTTAGATAAGACAGAGGTTACCTTTGCCTTTGCATTTCCTGACTTTTACGAAATTGGAATGTCGTATGTAGGAATGCAAATCTTATATAATATAATAAACAGCGATGATGCAATTGTTATGGAAAGAGTATTTACACCTAATTTTGATATGGAAAAAATCTTGAGGGAAGAAAAAATACCCTTGTTTTCATTAGAAAATAAGCTTCCGCTAAATGAATTTGACGTTGTTGGATTTACACTTCAGCATGAAATGTCTTATACAACAATTTTAAATATGTTGGAATTAGGACAGATTCCTCTATTACATAAAGACAGAAAAGAAGAAGATCCAATAATAATTGGAGGAGGCCCATGCTCATTTAATCCAGAGCCTTTAGTAGATTTTTTTGATGTATTTCTTATAGGAGATGGAGAAGAGTCTCAGCTAGAAATGCTTAGGGTTGTGAAACAAGGGAAAAGAGAAGGAAAAACTAAGTCGGAAATATTAGAAAGCTTAGTAGGGATAAAAGGAATTTATCTCCCTAGAAAGGATTATGGCGATAAGCTTGTTTCTGTTGCAGCTATATCATCTATTGAACCTGTTGACTTTTCAGTGAAGCCTATTGTTCCGCTAGTGGAGGTTGTTCAAGATAGGGCTGTAATTGAAACCTTTAGAGGTTGTACTAGGGGCTGTAGGTTTTGCCAAGCAGGAATGATTACAAGACCTGTTAGAGAAAGAAGCAAAGAGAAAATTTTAGATATATTTGATAAAACTATAGAAAATACAGGACATGAGGAAGTGTCACTTTTATCTTTATCTACATCGGATTATAGCCAATTTGAGCCTTTAGTTGATGAACTTATGGATAGTTGCTATGAACAAAATGTATCTCTTTCATTACCGTCGTTAAGACTAGATTCTTTTTCCTTTTCAGTCTTAGATAAGATACAGAAATACAAAAAATCTGGATTAACATTTGCGCCAGAGGCAGGAACACAAAGACTTAGAAATGTAATAAATAAGTCAATTACTGATGAGCATATTTATAATGCAATTAGTCAGGCTATGGATCTTGGTTGGAAACAGGTTAAACTTTATTTTATGATAGGATTGCCTACGGAAACATATGAAGATTTAGATGGTATATTAGAAATTGCAGAGAATATTCAAAGAATTAATAGAGAAAAAGGAATTAAGGGAGGATTTAAGGTAAATGTTAGTGTCTCTAATTTTGTGCCAAAGCCTCACACTCCATTCCAATGGTTTGGGCAAAATTCCGAGCAAGAGTTTGTAGATAAGCATAACTATTTATCAAAAATTTTGGACCGTAGAGGGATAAGTTTTAGCTATCATGATGCATACATAAGTGTTGTGGAATGCCTTCTTGCAAAAGGAGATAGAACAATAGGGAAAATACTTCTTAATGCATTTGAAAATGGTTGTAAACTAGACGGTTGGAGTGAACACTTTAATAAGGCTGGCTGGGATAAGGCTATAGTAGATTACGAAAATGAAACAGGAGAGAGTGTAAGCAAGTTTACTTCGAAAATTTATCAATATGAAGATAAGCTTCCTTGGGATATAATTGATACATTCGTTTCTAAAAAGTATCTTATAGAAGAAAACGAGAGGGCTGTAGGCGAAAAAATAACTATTGATTGCAGAAATGGCAATTGCCATGATTGTATAGACATTAGCAAAAAGGAGAAGGTATGTCCAAATATATAATAGAATTTTCAAAACTTGGATTGATGAAGTACACATCTCACTTGGATATGGTAAGACTTTTTAAACGAACGTTTAAGAAGGCTAATGTTAAACTCGTTCACTCTCAAGGGTTTAACCCACACCCCAAAATGTCCTTTGTACTACCTTTATCTTTAGGATATGAGTCTAACTGTGAATTATTAGAATTTGAAGTTGAGAAGACAGAACTATCAATGATAGAAATAAAAGAAAAAATGAATGAATTGCTACCAGCAGGAATTTCTATTAATTCTATTGTGAAAGATGAAAATAATACTAACCTTTCAGGTAGAGTTAAAGGGGCAGAATATATTATTGGATTTCCAGTAAAACTTAAATGTGCTTGCTCAAGTTGCCATAATATTCATGACGGAAACGGTGAAGACTACGGACAAAACTCTAGTTCTGCAGGATGTGGAGCAAATGAAGGGCTAGAGAGTAATGGTGATTTAGGAGAGGTTGTAAAGTTAATGAGCAAATATTGGGAGCACTTTGCTAATGACTTTATGAGTCAGGATAAAATTCTAGTTCAAAAAAAAGCTAAAGCTAAGCATAGAAAAAAGGGTACACAGTTTAAGGAAGTAGATATTAAGCCTTTAATTATGAGGTTAAACACTGATTTAGTACATAATAATGTTTTTATTTCAACGAAAATTAAAGCTGGCAGTAAAGAAAATCTTAACCCAGAGCTTCTGATGACAGCAATTATCAAGTATGCAAATTTAGAAACCGTAAAAGAAGATGGAAAAATTCTTAGAACAGAAATATTTTTTGAGGATTAATAACCAAAATTGGTTAGAAAACTGAAATACAAAGTGCAAGTCCAGAAACTTTATTTAAAGTTTTGGACTTGCACTTTAAAATACTTTATATTTGGTTATACTTAAAATTTTACGCAAGATAAAATTTTTATTCGAGCGCTTACTGTTCCGGAAGATTTTTTACATATTTTTGCACGTTCTAAATTAATTATTTTGAAAATATATTAAATTAGAAATGTCTTTGAAAAAATCCAGTTAATGATTTTGAAGGTTAGGTAATCAAATTAAGTTTACTAAAAATCATTTGAAATATTTGATATTTTCCATTACAAAACCAATGAATTTTTCTTTTTCGGAATCGCTTAGTTTATTTACCTCCATAAGGCTGGTTATATATGAGTACTCGCTACTAATTTCAGAATCCTCTCTTATTAAGAAGTCTATGCTAACATTTAAGGCTTTAGCAATATTATTAATTGTATCTAAACTAGCTTTCCCTTCACCACGCTCAATCTTGCCTAAGAAATTCTCTGTTATTTCTGCCATCTCTGATAGAGCTTCCATTGTTAGAAGTTGCTTCTTACGCTCAGCTCTAATATTATTACCTAGAGTTTTTATGTTTATCATATTAATCACCTCAAGATACAGTTTAATAGGATTTGTATGGGTTTTTAAGTTTTTAATATTCTTAAAAACATTGACTATCATTCCTAAATGTGTTAATCTTTAATTATTCTTATATGGAAGATTAACAGAAAGTGAAAAATTCAGGCTTATATGAAATAAAGTGTTAGCATTATTATGCTAGTACTAAAAATAATAACAAAAAAGCACTGTAGAGTTTGCAAATGCTAACTCTACAGTGCTTTTTTGTTGGTTTGATGAACTTTTGTGTTTTTTTGTTAAGAAATTTGAGTTAAAGGAAAAAGTGATCTTAAATGTGGTAAAATAGATTGAAAAAAGGTATGTTTTCCACTGCTTAGTGAAGTTGTGAGCTAGAAAGGGGTATCTTAGGATGAATGACCTTAAATTAAGTTTCTCAAAAGCACCTCTAATTGTTGCTGTAATAATTATTTTTGTTTTTATTTTAGTCATTATTTTTGATAACTTTATAATAAAAGAAGAATTAACTAAGGTAGCATATAAAGATGCAGAAGAGATTAACTCTCAGATAGAAATTTTATTAGAGGAAAATATAGATGAAAGCCTAGATGATCTTTCTTTGCTTGCTGATTATTTAGAAAATAACAATATAACAGTTGATACTGCGATTGATTTATTAAAGGCGCAGTCCCAAACAGAAGAGTTTCAAACAATATATTATATAGAGTTAGATGGTAAAGGAATCGGGTTAGATGGAAGTGTAAAGGACTTCTCTGATAACTCTGCATTTCTTAGTGCCTTGAAAAATGAATTTACAATTACAAATCCATACATTTCTTTAACTACAGGAAAGGAGGTATATGATGTCGCTGTACCTTTCACTAAAAATGGCCAGATTGATGCTGTGCTATTAAGTGAATTTTCCCTAGATGAAATATATGAAACTATGGTAGAACTAACAAAAGGCATTGGAGATGTAGTCCTTGTTGATTATAAAGGTGCGCTTTTATATTCTACAAATCCAACATTCAATGAAACTTCAGATATTCTAAGTGAAGATATAGAGTTTTTAGAAGGGGTAACCTTTAATCAACTTACTCATGATATAGAAAAGGGGAATGAAGGCACCGTATCTTTTAATGTGAATGGTATTTCAAAGATTGGAATTTATTCACCAATCAAAGATACTCCATGGACTATGTTCCTATATGTGGATGAGGATAAAATAAATGATGACTTAAGTGGTGCATTGAATTTAATTACACAAATTAGTTTTCTTATAGCTGCAGTATTAGCCTTTTTTATAGTATTTGTTTGGAAATCAAAGCTTAACAATATAGAAAAAATTAAAAAAATCGCCTATTTTGATTCTCTAACTGAACTTCCAAATTTAGAAAAGCTTAAACTAATTATGTTTAAAACTATAAATGAAAATAATGAGGAAAAATATGGTGTAATTAAAATGGATATTCAAAACTTTAAGGCCATTAACGAAAGGTTTGGATTTGATATTGGTAATAAGGTATTAAAAACATTTAAAACCATTCGTGAAACAGTAGATGAACCTTCCTTAGTAATTGCCAGAACTGGAGTTGATGAGTTTATTATATTTTCTGGTAATGGCTTTGTAGAGGATATGGAAGAAAGAACTTCAATTTATGAGTCTTATTATAATGTGATAATTCCAGAGTTAGAAGAATATCAGATTAAATTCAGATATGGGAGATATATGATTATGCCAGGGGAAAATGATGTGGATGATATAATTAATAAGGTGACTCTAGCACATTCAATAAGTAAATCTTACAAAGATAGAATAATATTTGATTATGATGATAAATATAAGGAAGAACTTTTAAAAAATGCAGAAATAACGAGTGAAATGAAGCCAGCTATAATAAACAAGGAATTTAAAGTATTTTTGCAGCCTAAACTATCCATTGCAAAAAATAGTCTAATTGGGGCAGAGGTTTTAGTAAGGTGGATAAAGCCGGATGGAAAGATGATTTTCCCTGATCAGTTTATACCATTGTTTGAAAAGAATGGATTTATAACTGAATTAGATAAATACATGCTAGAAGAAGCATGCATTCTTTTAAGAAAATGGATTGATGAGGGAAAGCAGGTGATTCCAGTTTCGGTCAACTTTTCAAGATTAATTCTTAGCTTCGATGGATTTATCCATAAAGCTGTTGAAATTGTTGACAAATATAATATACCTCATAATTTAATTGAAATTGAACTGACAGAGTCTACGTTAGATGAGGATGAAGAGAAATTAGAAAAGCTTTTTGAAGAATTGCATAGGCATGGATTTAAGACGGCTATTGATGATTTCGGCTCTGGATTTTCTTCTCTCGGAATGCTTAAAAATTTAAAAATCGACACCTTAAAGTTGGATAAGAGCTTCTTTTACAATGCAAAAGATCCAGAGAGAGGAGATGCTTTAGTAGATGGTATTATTAAGTTGTCCCAGAGTTTAAATATGTATGTTGTTGCTGAAGGAGTTGAAGAAGTTAAACAGGTTGAGTTTTTGAAAAAGACTGGATGTGATGCTGCTCAAGGTTACTATTTTGCGAAACCAATGTCTGTAAAGCAGTTTGAAAGTGATTGGCTAGGAAAATAGTAAGGATTATTTTTTAAGATAATTCTTTTGGCGAATATACAAAAAGAATTGTAAAAAAAATACATTAATTATTGACAATTACATTTTTTTACAGTAAAATAAATACAAATAATAGAAAAATAATAAGAATAACTAACGAAAGATGCCCCTTTCATTAAGGGGCATCTTTCGTTTTTGAATCCAATTATAATAAGAAAGAACGGGGCTCTGTGAAAAAAGAAATTCACGGTGAGTTAAATATAGAAATGATTGTTATATAATTAGAAATTTATAACAATCCAGATAAGAGAATAGTGTTTATAATCTGTAAACTAGCGGCGACTAGATAGAGAAATTATAATGCCACATAAGGTTTGGTAGTGGAATAAACAAATTAAATATTTAATGGAGGATAGTTAAGAAAATCAAGGAGTTAAAGAATATGTTGAAGAAAAAGGTAGGAGATCCACGCATATAAAGGTATTTACTATGGTATGGCTATGGAAAATAATCTAGAATTTAATAATGGGATAAGAGTTAAGAAAGGAGGGTATTGATATACTTAATTATGAGTGTGTCATACAAAGAATTATGGATTATAACGAAATAATTTACAATTTAAAAAAGAAGTATTTGGATAAGGTTTATTTGAAAAAAAATAGGGCTAAGTTGATAAAGACAGGAGCGCTTTCTTTGATTTTGCTTGCTGGCATTTTTGTGTTGGTTTTAGGTTTTGAAGAAGAAATTATAATAGAAGAAGAAAGCAAAAAAGAGATAGATGTTGAAGGTTTTCTCGATGAAAATTTAATTATTGTAGATGTCGGTGGTGCTGTTGTTAATCCAATGGTTATAGAACTTCCGGTTGATAGCAGGGTTGAGGATGCAATAATTGAAGCTGGCGGATTAAGAGAGGATGCGGATGTTTCCAACATAAATAGAGCTGCTGTTTTATCTGATGGTGAAAAAGTTTATATTCCATCTACGGAGAAAGAAGAAGATGCGGTGGTGGCTGGACAGGCTCCACCAAATGTAAGCCATTCACCTTTGGTGAACATAAATACTGCTGATGAAACTATGCTACAAGAACTTGATGGTGTTGGTCCAGCTACAGCAAGGAAGATAATTGAATACCGAGAAGCTAATGGAAGATTTACCTCCCCAGAAAGTATTATGGATGTAGATGGTATAGGAGAGAAAACATTTGCAGATTTAGAAGATGATATAACGATTTAATTTTTTGTGATGTAGTTAAAGATTTATATGTCTTGAGGGCGAATGATTAAGATAGTAGTCGTAAGAAAAGATATATTGCTATGGTTTAATATGAAATAGAAATATAATACTATTTACAACTTAGAAAAATAGACAGGACTTTCTAAGTTGTATTTTTATTGAAATTTTATGTTAATTAATTACCGAAATTACCTAAAGAGTGTTTGAAAATATATACTTTTATGCTAGAATAGAACAGTATAAGTAGTTAGATTTGTTTAAAACAAAAGGAAATGGGTATGATAACTAAGGAGAAGATTGATAGAATTAATCAGCTTGCTAAAAAGTCTAAAGTAGAAAGCCTTTCTGATGCTGAAAAGGAAGAACAACAGGCATTAAGAAAAGAATATATTAGGGCTATTAAAGCTAATGTAAAAGCTCAAGCAGATAGAATAAGATTTGTTGAAGATATGAGTAAAGAAGAATTAGAAGCATATAAGAAGCCAGGTGAAAAAATTGAAAATTAAGTGTTGATAAAACAGTTTAATGATCATTATATAATTTCAGTTTAGTATTAGCTTTAAAGTTTAAGCTAAAAGCGGTGAATACTAATCTTAAATAGGAATATGTTAATATAAAAGGTACACAAATATTGAGAAAAAATTAAGATGATATAGAATACGAAAAACAATATAGTTTTTGATATTATAGTGTATAATGTGGAAAATACAAAGTAAATGACCCGAGGGATATTTATTTGAATAAACCATAGTGAATATAAGAAAATGTGAGGAAAACATGAGAGAAGTTTATTTAGACTATTCAGCAACCACACCAGTTAAAGACGAAGTGTTAAATACAATGATTCCCTATTTTAAAGAAAAATTTGGAAATCCATCTAGTTTGTATGATATCGGAGGTGAATCTAAAGCGGCAATTACGAAAGCTAGAGAACAAGTTGCTAGCTTAATTGGAGCACTACCAGAAGAAGTTATATTTACAGGGAGTGGAACTGAAGCAGATAACTGGGCAATCTTTGGAACGGTAGATGCTTTGAAGTCAAAAGGGAATCATATTGTTACAACGAAAATTGAACATCATGCAGTTTTGCATACATGTCGATATTTGGAAAAGAATGGCTATGAAGTAACGTATCTAGGTGTTAACAAGGAAGGGTTAGTAGACCCAAAAGAACTAGAAGCAGCAATTACAGATAAAACTATACTTGTATCAATCATGCAAGTTAATAATGAAATTGGTACTGTTCAGCCAATTAAAGAGCTTGCAAAGATAGCAAAAAATAAAGGAGTAAGATTTCATACAGACTCTGTCCAAGCTTTAGGAAATATACCTATTGATGTGAAAGACTTAGAGATTGATCTAATGTCTTTAAGCGCACATAAAATATATGGGCCAAAGGGCATTGGAGCGTTATATATTAAGAGAGGAACAAGGTTAGCACAGTTTATTCATGGTGGGGCTCAAGAACTAAAGAAAAGAGCGGGAACTGAAAACTTACCTGGAATTGTAGGTTTTGGAGCTGCAGCAGAGCTAAGTGAAAAGAATTTAGAAAGTCATATTCTTCATTGTAAGTCTCTTAGGGATAAATTTGTTAATGAAGTAAAACAACGATTAAGTAAGGTTTATGTAAATGGATCAATGGAGCATAGACATCCTGGAAATGTGAATATTACCTTTGAATATATTGAAGGAGAAGCAATATTACTTCTTCTTAATATGAAAGGTATATATGTATCTACTGGATCAGCGTGTTCATCAGCAAGCTTAACACCTTCGCATGTACTTGATGCGTTAGGTGTTCCAGTAGAAATGATACATGGATCAATACGATTCACAGTAGGGGATTTTACTACAGAAGATGATATTGATTATGCTGTGGAAGAGATAGTTAATATTGTTAATAGACTTAGAGAAATGTCGCCAATTTCAGAAGAAAAAGCTTGGAAAATTAACAAGTAAAAATAGAAAAAATTAACTAAAAAAACAAGAAAGGTTAGGAAAGTAAATGTCAATGTATAATAGCAAAGTAATGGAGCACTTTATGAATCCTCATAACGTTGGAGAGATTGAAAATGCAGACGGTATAGGAACATATGGAAGTCCTGTTTGTGGAGATATGATGCAGATCTCAATTAAAATTGAAGATGAAAAAATAGTAGATGCAAAATTTAAAACCTTTGGATGCGGATCTGCAATTGCATCTTCAAGTATAGCTACAGATCTTATTATTGGAATGACAATAGATGAGGCATTAGCACTTACAAATAACACTATAATAGATGAGTTAGGAGGATTACCTGCCCCAAAAGTTCACTGTTCAGTATTAGCAGACCATGCAATTAAGTCAGCAATATATGATTATGCGACGAAGACAGGAAAAACATATGCGGGATTAGAAGGGTTTGATCCAAACGCAGAAGACGATCATCACCATGATGAGGAAGAAGAGTAAAAGGAAATCTAGCTTATAATGGAAAAGGATAGAGTGAAAAAAAAAATTGTACTTGGAGTCAGTGGTGGAGTTGATAGCTCTACCGCTGCTTTATTGTTGCAAAAAAAAGGGTATCAAGTAATAGGTGTTCATTTTGATATATGGCCTCAGGTAAAAGAAGAAGGAAAAATGCTTGGAAATATTCTTCCGAGTGCTGCGACTAAGGCTTTTGAAATGTGTAGAAATGTCGGGATTGAATTTATATATAAAAATGTAAGTGAAGATTTTGAAAATATAATTATAGAAAACTTTTGCTTTGAATACAAGAATGGAAGGACACCTAACCCTTGTATAATCTGCAATCCGATAATTAAATATCAAGTTTTACTTGATGTTGCTAATGAAGTAGGGGCGGAATTTATTGCTACTGGTCATTATGCAAAGACTGAAACGTTAGAAGGACACACGTACATAAAGAAGGCAGATAACAAAAAGAAAGACCAGTCATATGTGTTATATAGACTTCCGGAAGAAATTATTAAAAGGATTGTATTCCCTCTCGGAGAAGTAGAAGATAAGGAATTAGTTAAAAAACTTGCATTTGAACATAATTTAATTGATGATGAGTATAGGGATAGCCAAGGGATATGCTTTTTAAAAAAAGGAGAAACTTACAATTCTTTTTTAGAGAGAAGAGAGGTTAATATAGAAAAAGGTTTTTTTTATGATACTGAAGGGAAACAACTAGGTGAGCATACCGGTGTGATTAATTACACAATAGGTCAAAAAAAGGGATTAGGTTTAAGTCTTGGCAAAGAAGCATTTGTAAAGGCTATTGATGGAAAAAATAATAAGGTGATAATTACCTATGATGAGAAAGACCTTTTTACTAAAGAAGTAGAGTTTTCGGATGGAATGTTTATTAATGAAAAAGTTTTTGAAAAAGTAAAAGGAGAAGAATTTCCTTATACTGCAAAACCAAGATATGCAGCATCTGCGGCAAAATGCAAGCTAGAAAAAAACAAGGTGGTTTTTGAGGAATCACAAAGAGCTCCAACACCAGGGCAGTCTATAGTAATATATAAAGGAGACTTGGTTATGGGCGGTGGATTTATTTTATAAAAAAAAGAATTTTCTTAAAGGAGAATTCTTTTTTTAGAACTTTTATATAGGAAATTATTTTTTGCTAATATAATATAACTGTGGGTATTCCCCGCCATATTCGTATCCTAATTTAAGGGCTATTTTCGTTTGTTATAATATTTTTGTGATATGGTAATATGATATATTCTAATATCCAAATTCTTGATCTATTAGAATTACTTCCATTTCAATATCGTTCATCTTTTGCATATGAATTGCTAAGACACTGCAGATACGATCTGGAGACTTACAATCATAACAACAATCACCCTTTACAGCGCATGGCGTTTTTGAATTAAACTTTTGGTTGTTTTTCGGAGCTGCAATATTCTGAGCACGATGGATAGCCTGTTGCAAGTCAGGGACTATTTTATTTGTACTTACGACAAAGTATACTTTTTCATGACCAAAAAGGGAACCTGCAACTCTATTTCCAGTGCCATCAATGTTAACAAGTTCTCCTGTTTGAGATATTGCATTAACAGACGTAAGATATATATCAGTTAGCAGTGTAGCTTTAGCTATGCGTAAAAATTCATCATTGTCTTTAGTGAGTGATGGATCCCACACTTTATTTTTCTTTGAAAGTGTTTCGTTGAGCCCTAAATCTTTAATGGTTAATGAATCGCCAAAGCCTACTGTTTTTCCTGATATTTTTTCTTCTAAATATGCAATGGCATCTGAAGGTTCTGAAAAGAAGGATATATCATATCCTTTGTTCTTTAAATTTTTTGTGGTAATATCAATTATATTTTGTTTCATTTTTAACTATCCTCCAATGATTCATAATTCGAAAATACTTAAGTGCTACTTTGCATTATTTTGTTTTTTATATGGTAGTAAATAAATCAAAGATTATATTGCAATTTATAGTGTTTATTATTTTTTGAAAAATTACTACTAGTATTTATGTAAGGCTTTAAATTATAATCAAAAGCAGAAAGTTCTCATTGTCTAATCAAACCTATAGAAATATCATAATTGAATTATAATAAAGTAGGTGGGATTTGATTAATAGCTTAGCCAATAAATATTAAAGCTCTGGTTGGACAGACTGGGGCGCAGTAGCCACAGGTAAGACATACATCATTATCTACCCTAATTGAACCGTATGAATCTTCGTATATTGCATTGTTTGGACATTTTCTCATGCAGGCATAACAATGTTCACAATCACCTTGCTCAATGGTGATTCTTTTATTTGTCAAATCAGGAACATAACCCGTAGGAAGGGTTCCATTTGAGTATGCCAATGCTTTGTCAACCTCTTCAGTAGTTCCAAAACCTATCATCATTGAGGATACACCTTCAATTGACTTGCCATAATTCAAAGCTTCTTGATATCTACCAACTAAGTTTCCGCCACCAAAGATTTTCATCAAGAAGATCCCTTTGCCAGCTTTAACGTTTAAGGATATTGCAGCCTCCATATCTTCTCGGGTTCCTGGATTTTCTCCATCTCTAATACCTAATCCAGCAATATTTACCAAAGGGAAGATGATATCTAAATCTTTTATCTCTGCAGCATTTCGGGTTACATCTACATGATGAGTAGAAAGGCCAATATACTTCACTTTACCAGCTTTCTTAGCTTCTTTTAAGGCTTCTAAAGCTCCTGTTCTATTTTGTAAATCTCCATTGTGACGAACTTCGTGCAAAAGAAAAATATCAAAATACTCTATGTTTAATTCTGCAAGACCGTTATCAATGGCTCTTTCCATACCAGACCTAGTAAGTTCTAGAGACTTAGAGCAAATAATAGGTTTCCCTTCATATCCTTTTAAAGCTTCTTTGATATAAGGATAAGTTTCATAGTATTCCGCAGTATCTAGAAAATTAATACCGTTATCTAAAGCATATCTAACTACTTTAGCGCCTTGGTCTATTGGAAGTTCAAGTTGGTTATGTCCAACAGTTAAAACTCCAAACCCTATCTCGCTTACTATTAAATCTGTGTTTCCTAATTTATTATATTTCATACATACACCTTTATTGCTTTATAATAACATTTAAAGAGAACTGAGAGCAATTAAGGCTTTTATAGTAGTAAAGAATATTAGAATATTCATTAAGCCTTATACCCATTTGACAGTATTATTATAGTATAAGTAATGATTAAATGAAATAGTAAAGGGGATGAAATTGAAATATTCATAAGATATGATAAAATATATTAGACAAAATAAAATTGTATTTTTTGAACCGAAAGATCTTAATCAGAAAAACACGACTAGTTTTTTGAAATGAGTATTGCCCTTGTAAATGATATATTGTAATTATGAAGAATAAAGAAAAATAATGACAATTGTAATTTGAAGAAATAAATAAGAATAATAGGTAAATGTAAATAGAAAATGAAGGTGAAATATGGAAAATAGGAGAAATTTAATACTGATAGGGATGCCAGGTGCAGGAAAAAGTACGGTAGGTGTTGTGCTTGCAAAGAAATTAGGGTGTCACTTTATTGATACTGATATAGTAATTCAAGAGAAAACAGGGCTAGTCTTAGAAGAAATTATTAAGACAGAGGGTATTGATGGTTTTATTGAAATGGAAAATGAAATTAGTTCTAAGGTACAGGCAGAGAAAACAGTTATTTCTACAGGAGGCAGTATGTGCCACTGTGATGGTGCAATGAAAAACTTTAAAAGAAACGGAACTGTAATTTATCTTAAGCTTCCTTATGAAACTATTGCAAAAAGACTAGGGGACTTTTCTGATAGAGGCGTAGCTCTTAGAGAGGGTCAGACTCTAAAGAATCTTTATGATGAAAGAATAGCCTTATATGAAAAATATGCAGACGTAACCATAGACTGTGTAGACAAAGATGTTAAGACAATTGTAGAAGAAATAAAAGAAAATCATTTACCTAAAGATACAGAACACAGGTATGTATCTAAAAGATATTGGAAAGATCAAAGCACAGCAATGGGGCAGGTTGATATGATGGCGAAAGCCTATGACGATGTAATAAGCTTAAGCCTTGGAGATCCTGATTTGACGACTCATCAAGACATAATTGATGCGGCATTTAAAGATGCAAGCAAAGGGCATACCAAGTATACAGATTTTAGAGGGGATCCAGAACTTAGAGAAGAAATTTGTAAATTTTATGAAGAGGAATATCAAATGACGGTAAGTGATGAAGAAACCTTTATATGTGCATCTGCTTGCCTTGGAATGTACCTTGTGCTTGAAGCTATTCTTGATGATGGAGACGAGGTGATTCTTCAGGCTCCTTACTTTACCCCTTATAGTCAGCAGGTAACATTGGCAAGAGGCGTGCCCATTGAACTTCCAACCTTTGAGGAGGAGGACTTCCAAATTAATGTTGAAAGGCTAGAAGGATTGATCACTGATAAAACAAAGGCGTTGGTAATTAACTCTCCAAGTAATCCTACAGGAAATTGTCTTACTGTAGATACTATGAAGATGATTAGGGATATTGCTGTAAAGTATGATTTTATTATTTTAGCTGAGGACATATATACTTCGTTTAGTTATCAAAATAAATATATTCCTT
>CAYJHC010000036.1:0-10913 GCA_964370075.1 uncultured Oscillospiraceae bacterium
CTGGCCTTTTAAATATATATCCTGGCATTTCTTCCATATAGTCTAAGTAAAAATCACGATTCTCTGTATATGCTTCAAAGTCATATACATAAAATGCCATAGGAATACCTATAACTGCCCCTTCAATTGAAGTAGCAGAGTAGTCTGTTATTAAACAGTCCGAAACCATCATCATGCTCTGAGTAGAAAACTCCCTGTCGACTAAAATCCCTTCTTTTCCCTTTTCCATTTTAAATTCCATACTAGGATGAACTTTAATGATTAAATTGTACTTACTCGTGTCTATATTTTCTATTAATGCAAATATATCTGCAAAGCTATTTTGTCCCGCCCTAAAAGTTGGTGCGTAAACAACATTAGATTTTTTCTCTTTGCCTAAGAAGGGATACATCTTTATTATTCTATCTCTCTCACTCTTTTTATATTCTTCATCTCTAAGTAAGTCTACAGTTGGCATCGGGTTAACATTAAGTTTACATTCCTTTACATTAAAAGCTTCTGAATATGCTTTTTTCATAGCTTCAGATCCAACCAATACCATATCATAGTTATTATGCATCTTCATTGCCTGAGCAACATCCAATGACGCCCCCTCTTTTTTCCCAATAACAGAATATCCAAATTGCTTAATTGCCCCTAACGCGTGCCAGATTTGAACAATTTGCAGACCACTCTTGTGATGAAGAACACTGCAGGCAACAGAGTATCCGTCTATAATTGCAACCTTTGATTGAGAAAGATGTTTCATCTGAATTAATATGTGAAGTAGATATCCTATCTTTCCTCCCAAGCCTCCTCCAATTTTCTTACATAAAAAAACTGTCTCCATAGAAGGCATAATTCCCTTTATGGATTTCTCCAGTAACAGAAAATCCACCGATGGTTTATCGTACTGCCTGGAAAGGAAAATAACTTTATTTCTTCTTTTATTTAATTTAAATGGCATATATATTAAGTTTAATATTCCTATAAATATTTTTAATCCCAGTTTCATATTTTTCTTTCCTCTCTAACTTTAAGTTGGACTGAGTATATTTTAACATTATTTATGCTACTTTGCATTATACTTTAAACTATCAATAAAGAAAATAATGCCTTGGAGTTTTATCTCTTGGCATTATTATCTTCAATGTATATTAATTTGTAACTATCTATTCAATCACCACTCCATCTTCATCAACCATTAGCATTGGTGCCTCATCTAAAGAGATATCTTTCTCTCCCTCCTTATTAGTATTTTTTTCCTTGCTCTTTTTCAGATCATCCATAACTAGCTTTTCAATTTCCTCAACAATTTGGCTGTTTTCGGCAAGATACTTTTTAACATTCTCTCTACCTTGTCCAATTCTATCTTCTTTATAGCTATACCATGATCCCGCCTTCTTAATGAAGTTCTTACTTACAGCAACATCAATTAAGTCTCCTATTTTAGATATGCCTTCGCCATACATTATATCAAACTCCGCAATCTTAAAAGGTGGAGCCATTTTATTTTTTACAATTTTCACCTTAGTTCTGTTTCCTAAGATTTCATCTCCCGCTTTAATTGCTTCTACTTTTCTTACGTCAAATCTCATGCTAGAGTAAAATTTAAGGGCTCTGCCTCCTGTAGTCACCTCAGGACTTCCATACATTACTCCAACTTTTTCTCTAAGCTGATTAATAAATATTACACTACAATTAGTCTTGTTAATTACTCCTGCTAATTTTCTAAGGGCTTGAGACATAAGTCTTGCTTGAAGACCTACATGACTATCTCCCATATCTCCTTGAATTTCATTCTTAGGCACTAACGCTGCAACAGAGTCTATTACAATAATATCTAAGGCTCCACTTCTTACTAGCATTTCACATATTTCTAAAGCTTGTTCTCCATTATCTGGTTGAGAAACTAACAATTCATCTACTTGAACCCCTAAATTTCTAGCATATTCTGGGTCTAAGGCATGCTCTGCGTCAATAAATGCTGCTCTCCCCCCTGTTTTTTGTGCTTCCGCTATGATATGTAATGTAAGCGTAGTTTTACCTGAAGACTCTGGTCCATAAACTTCTACGATTCTTCCTTTGGGCACTCCACCTATACCTGTCGCCACATCAAGACTTATTGATCCTGTCGAAATTGATTCAATATTTAACTGAGCAGCCTCATCACTCATCTTCATTATAGCTCCTTGACCATATTGCTTATGAATTTGTTGTAACGCCGCTTCAAGGGCTTTTTCTTTTTGTTCCTTATTAATACCCATCTTCATTTTGTATGGCACTCTGCTATTGCCATACACTCCTTTCTTTCTTTTCACGAACATTTGTTCTTTTTAATGATACCCTACTTTTGAAGTGGAGTCAATAGGGTTCTAATTGTTTTCTAGTTTTTCTTAAATTTTCAAAATATAACTTATACTTATATATTAATTGGAAAATTTTGGAAGTCAAGTCTTTTCTATTTTTTCTTCTCCTCTTTTATAAAAATGGTTTAAAACAAATTTTGTATTAGCTATGTTAAAATTCTAAGATCATATTGTTCCACTTCGCGCCCCCATGTGTGGATCCAGATATACCAAGGCTCACAAATCCAAATTTTTCATAATAATGATTCATATAATCTTTACATGCTAGTACACAACCTTTTCTCCCATTAGCTTTTGCATCTTCTATTAATGCCATCATCATCATCTCACCAATCCCCTGTTTTCTATAATCAGGCAATGTGTTTATTCCAAACACAGACTGCCATAAGCCTTTTTCATCATGACAGTTTTCATCTGCATACATTTCATCTTCAATAGCTCTTTCATTTATCACTGGGCCATTTACGAAGCCTACAATCTTTGTGCTATCCGCATCTTCAACTACCCAAAAATGATTTGAAAATGCATTTATTCTTTTTTCAAGCTGAGTTCTTGATGCAGCCTCTCCAGGTGGAAAACACTCCCCTTCAATAACTGCCAATGTATCCAAATCTTTAATGGTTGCATTTCTAATTTTCATTTAAACACCCC
Organism: uncultured Oscillospiraceae bacterium; assembly: GCA_964370075.1. Lineage (GTDB taxonomy): Bacteria > Bacillota > Clostridia > Peptostreptococcales > Anaerovoracaceae > CAYJHC01. Next base: position 3,000 of record CAYJHC010000036.1, read on the forward strand.
CTATAATACGAAAGTATTATACTGTTCCTTTCTTTAGTTCTATAGAGATATAATTTACCTTTTATGATTATCACTAATATTAAAGGCTCTTCTCTAATCCCTTAATAAAAGGCCACCCCTTTTAGGTAACCTTTTATAATTCTTATTTTGCTTTTAAATCTTGTCCATCAAATTAAAGTTTAATCCACCTTATTTTACAGATCATAATACATGTCATATTCCATTGGTGTTGGCATTGTATTATGAAGTTTCAAATCCCCTCTCTTACGGTCTATCCAAATATCAATTAGTTTCTTGGGGAACACATTTCCTTCTGTTAAGAATTCATAATCCTTTTCCAAAGCATCTAAGGCTTCATCTAAAGATGTAGGAAGAGATTTAATCTTTTTCTTTTCTTCATCAGTTAAAGTATACATATTAATGTCATACGGCCCAAACCCTTCTTTTACAGGATCAATTTTCTTTTTAATTCCATCAAGGCCTGCCATTAATACTGCTGCATATGCGTAATATGGGTTGCAAGTTCCATCAATATTTCTAACTTCAAACCTTTTGCTCATTGGAGACTTTGCATAAGCTGGAACTCTAATAACTGAACTTCTGTTAGCTGTAGCAAATCCAATTGTTACAGGAGCCTCATAGCCAGGAACTAGTCTTTTGAAAGAGTTTGTGCTTGGGTTTGTAATAGCACAAAGTGCGGCCATATGTTTAAGCACTCCACCAATAAACCATAACGCTTCTTTTGAAAGTTGAGAATATCCATCTTTGTCATAAAAAAGCGGTTCTCCATTTTTAAACAAATGCATATGCACATGCATTCCATTCCCTGCTTCTTGATACAATGGTTTAGGCAAGAAAGTTGCAGTTTTTCCTTCCTTTATTGCCTGCCTTTTAATAAGGTATTTAGAAAGCATAGTTTTATCCGCCATTTCTGTAAGCCCACCAAACTCTACTTCTATCTCAAGTTGTCCTGGGCCACCAACTTCGTGATGATGATACTTTACTCCAATACCTAATTCTTCCATTAAGCTACAAACTCTGCTTCTATAGTCGTATAACGCATCTTGTGGTGGTGCCATATGATAACCACCTTTGTGAGCCATTCTATATCCTAAATTTGGTTGATCGTTCTTCCCTTTATTCCACTCTGCCTCAACTGAATCAACTTGAAACCCTGAATTATTGGGAGTTGTAGAATAACTAACGTGGTCAAACACATGAAACTCAAATTCAGGCCCTATTCTATATTCATCTCCTATTCCAGTTTGCTTCAAATAATTTTCTGCATGCTTTGCAACATTTCTTGGATCTTGATCAAAATTCTTATTTTCCTCAACTCCAATAACTTTAACATCTCCAATCATTAGTAGAGTTTTATTCTCCATAAACGGATCAATACAAGCAGATGTAATGTCTGGTACAAATACCATATCACTTTTTTCAACTGGGGCAAAACCATAGTTACTTCCATCAAAGCCTAAACCATATTCAAAAATATCTTCATTAAACCTTTCAACTGGTATGGTTAAGTGCCTCCACCGTCCATCAATGTCTACCATCATAAAGTCAATCATTTTGACTTCATTCTTCACAATAAACTCTTTTGCTTGAGCTAAATCTTTAAACATCAAGTACCTCCTGCTTAAAAAATATTACTGCATTATCGATAAATTATTTTCATTATAGCATACAATTAATAGTTTAAAATAAAAAGTAGGTTCTTCTTCTCATATTCTTAAAGTTGTTATATTTTTTTGCGCAACTAAATTATATAGCTAGTTATTGCATTCAAAATCAATGGGAACTGATGTTTCAACATAATCTTTTCTAAATAACTCTTTTGTATCAAACTTACTTTTTAAAGTTTGCTGTTCTTTCTTAATTGCATAAGTAGGAACGATTTTGCTAACTATTTCTTTTGTAAGTTCACTTTCACTATTTGCCGCTAGGTTTAAAGACCTTAATTGCTCAGCAAAAATTTCTTCATTAAGTTCTATTGGCTGTCCAATAAATATTAGTTCATTTTCTGTGCTTTCTAAGCCTTCTTCCGACATTAACAGCTCTTCATATAATTTTTCACCTGGCCTTAATCCAGTGAACTTTATTTCTATATCCTTATCAACTTCAAATCCAGAAAGCCTAATTAAATTCTTAGCTAAATCTACTATCTTCACTGGTTTACCCATATCCAAAACAAATATTTCTCCACCTTTAGCTGCAGCACCCGCTTGAAGCACAAGTGAAACAGCTTCTGGAATTGTCATAAAATATCTAATTATATCTGGGTGAGTTACTGTCACAGGGCCTCCCTCTTCAATTTGTTTTCTAAATAAAGGAATTACACTCCCATTACTCCCTAAAACATTCCCAAATCTAACAGCTGCAAATTCAGTTTTAGAATTTTTGCTAAAAATTTGTATAATCATCTCACAAATTCTCTTTGTTGCACCCATAATGTTGGTCGGGTTTACCGCCTTGTCTGTAGAAATTAATATGAATTTTTCAGCCATATATTTGTCTGCCAAGTATGCTGCTTTATATGTTCCGAAAACGTTATTTTTAACAGCCTCATTTGGACTTGTTTCCATAAGAGGCACATGCTTATGAGCTGCTGCATGATATATAATGTCAGGTCTATATTTCGAAAAAACAGCCTCTAATCTAGCTTCATTCCTAACAGATCCAATTAACGTTACTAAGTCTAAGTTAGGATATTCTCTGTGCAATTCTTGTTCAATCGCATATGTACTGTTTTCATATATATCAAATAAGATTAGTTTTCTAACTCCATTAGCTGCGATTTGTCTACAAAGCTCACTCCCTATACTTCCTCCACCACCTGTAACTAAAACTACTTTGTCACTAATATACCTACCAATCTTTTCTGTGGTTACATTAATCACTTCTCTTCCAAGTAAATCCTCAATGTTCACATTTCTTATTTTCGAAACGCTTACATTTCCAGATACCAATTGGTATACTCCTGGAAGTATCTTCAATTCACATTTTGGCACCTCTTTACAGATTTCGATAATTTTGCTGATTTCACTTTTTCCAGCGCTGGGTATAGCAACTATTATTTCACTTATTCCAAATTTCCTTGCAGCTTCAATAATCTTTTCTCTTCCACCAATTATTTTTACACCGTGTATAAAAGCCCCCTTTTTTTGCGGATTATCATCTATAATACAGCAAATTCTGCTATGAACCTGAAGATTATTTTCTAACTCTTTCATAACTAAACTACAAGCCTCACCCCCACCAATTATCATGGTATTTCTAGGATTTTTACTCTCTATTCTACTTCTATAAAATATTCTAGTCAGTCTATATGAAAATCTTATAATTAAAATCAAGAAAATTAAAATTGCAGGGAATACTATAAAGTAACTTCTGAATATAGCCACTCCCATCATAAAATACACACCTAAATTGAACACTGTAGAAACAATACCCGCCATTAAAACATAGCTTATTTCTTTTACGCTTGCATATCTCCAAAGGCTAGTATATAAATGGAATAATGCAAATATAACAATCGTTCCAACCGTGTTAATTACAGCAACAGATAGTATACTCTCAATATATTTTATTGGAATATCATATAAATTCAAGCCAAATCTTATCCACACAGTTAGTATAGATGCTAAATTAATTGCAAGAATGTCCAAAACAACTAATGTAATTTTACTGGTTATTGGTGTATTTAATTTTCTCAAAAGCAAAATCAGCTTTGTCATTATTTTCTCCTCTATTCTTCCCCCGGTATCTGATCCTCTTCAGTTTCAGGTTGTAGATTAAGTTCTTCTTTTATTTGCGATGTAGAAATTCCATGGGTTCTCTCCATATAGTGAACTTCACAAATATCTTTTAAGTCCTCAAATTTTTCATGCCCTGTCCAGTCGTCACCTATTGTAACAACATCTACATTATAAGTTTCCACATCTTTTCTTTTTTGATCCCAATGAGATTCCGGTATTACAAGATCCACATATCTAACAGCTTCCAGCATCTCTTTCCTAGTTGAATAACTATGATAAGCTTTCTTTCCTTTTATTTTATTAAACTCATCAGTAGAAACTGCTACTATTAAATAGTCACCCATTTCTTTTGCTCTCTTTAACATTCTTATATGCCCATAATGTAGTAAATCATAAGTTCCGTAAGTAAGTATTCTTTTCATTAACCTCTCCTAAATTTAGCCTTTTGCTTTATTAGATTTACAATAGATTTCAACTTATTTGCTACTCAATATATCATTCTGATTTATTCTTTGAGCAAATTAAATTCAAAATAGCTAACCTATAACCTTATTTACTAAATTAAACATCTGTAAAGTGGCATTATTTCTAATTCCATTTCTTCCTGTATTAATTAATAGTATCTCTTTATGGTGTGTCATCCCTTTATAGGTAGCTGCCATATGCACCGTTCCTACTGGTTTTTCTTCTGTTCCCCCCTCAGGCCCTGCGATTCCAGTAACCGAGATACATAAGTCTGATTTTGCCTTTTCTCTTAGTCCCTCTACCATTTCCCTAGCTGTTTCCTCGCTAACAGCACCGAACTTTTCAAGAGTTTCTTCCTTTACCCCTAACTCTTCAACCTTAGACTTATTGCTATAGGTAACAAGTCCTCTATCGAATATTTGGGATATTCCATCAATTTCTACAAGAGTGGCTGCAAACTTTCCTCCAGTACAAGACTCTGCTACTGACACAGTAATATTTCTTTCTAACAGCTTATTAATTACAACATCTTTCAAGTCCTGATCGTCTAAGCTGTAGATAAATTTTCCAATTCTATCATCTATCCTTTTAATGGTTTTATCTACTTCTATTATTGCCTCTTCTTTTGTAGGCATCTTCGAAGCTACCCTTAATGTGCACTCTCCTTCTTTTGCATAGGTCGCAATAGTTGAATTTCCGGAATTTTCAATAATATCTAAAATATTAGTCTCTAGCGCTGATTCCCCTATTCCAATAGTTCGCACTACCTTATAGTATAGCACATTTTCTTGTTTTTCTTCAAGTATAGGCCTTGCTCCTGTTTGAAACATATTTTTCATCTCCCTTGGCGGACCAGGAAGTGCAATAGCCATCTTCCCTTCCTTTTCTATAATAAAGCCTGGAGCTGTTCCCCTATCATTGTTCAGCACTATTCCTTCTTCTGGGACATAGCACTGCTTTTCGTTATTCTTAGTCATTTCCCTACCAAGTTTTTTAAAGTGTTCTCTCATCCATACGAGATGTTTTTCATCTAAGATTAAATTGATTCCAAAAGTTTCACAAACAACTTCTTTAGTAAGATCATCTTGTGTTGGTCCTAGACCTCCTGTTGTAACTATTAAATCACAATCCCTCAAAGCTAGCTCTATTGTTTCTTTTAGCCTTTGTGGATTATCTCCTACTGTATAATGATACATTACATCTACACTCAAATCTTGTAATTCTTTTGATATATATGCGGCATTAGTATTTACTGTCTGCCCAAATAGTAGTTCAGTGCCTACTGCAATTATGCTTGCTCTCATTGTCTTTTTCCTTTCTTTTGTATTAATAACTTATTTTCTTATTCATCATCTAAGCTTTAAGATATTTCAAATAGATTCTAAGATGCTCTGTTAATTTAATATTTTAACTTTAAAGTAGCATTTAGGTGCTACTAGAATTCAAACTTTGAAGTTTTAATTCTATCTTGATTTTTAAGGAAAAAACTGCAAATAGATTTTCTATCTGCAGCCTTATGATTTTTTTATTTTTTTACAATTGAGTTTTATTAAATAGCACATTAGCTCTTATTACACCATCCTCGATCATTAGATTGGTAACCTCTCAGCATTGTACCAGTCATTAGTCAATTATATTTCCACAATAGCCGCTATCTTTCTTTCATATTCTTCTAAATAAAATATTCTTACTTAAAACAATACAATCTAAATCTATTCAACAAGTCTGTTATGTATACTTATTTTACTTCTGTACTGTTTAGAATATCATTTATTTGTGATTTTATTCCAACTATATCAGGGGCATAAGGATCTAATACAAGCAGCTCTTTTCCTGGGACAGAATAACATTGTTCTTCCTTCCAAAGGCCAGAAGCAGTCTTAGTTCTAATTTGCCAATAATTTTCCTCAGCAGGCCTATATTCAATTAGTTGATAAATTTGTTCTTCACTTAAGTTAGTTGAGCCATGTTCTTCAATAATGTTCATAACTTCTCCACCATAAACCAAACCAAATGGCGATTTTAATTTTTCGATTATGGCTGAAACTAATATTTCTTGTGGTATTCCTACCACATTAGTATTGTATGAATAGTCTAAGGCTTCTTGTCCATTAAAAGTAGTTTCAGGATTAATAGAAACTCCTCCAATTGCGTCTACAACTTCTTTTAATGCTACCATATCTGTAGCAACATAGAAATCAATATCAACCTCATATAGTTTTTCTATACCTGCCATTGTTGAATCTATTCCATAAATCATTGAATTTGAAATTTTATCCATTCCATTTCCTTCTTTAACAGGGATGGCTATATAATATTCTCTTGGAGTTTCTACCAAAAGAATATCTTTATTAACAGGATCAACTACAGCTAAAATATTAACGTCACTACTAATTTGGCCTTCAACATCTTGGTTTTCGCCAATTCCTGAAATAAGTACTGTGAAAATGTCAGTCCGCAAATCTAGCTCAGAATTTCCTTCTATAGAAATTTCTTTATTGGATTTAGCAATTTCTTCAATTGCCGACTTAGCATTTGCAGCATAAGTTATCCCTCCAACAAAACCTACAGAAATAATTAAACTAAGAATCATAGTTATAATTATTCCAGGCTTCATTGTTTTAAATTGAATATAGCCAAAAATTATTGAAAACAATACAGAAACAGTCACAACAACAATCGGGAAATCTATTGAAAACACTCCAATAGAGTTAATTAACCAGGCCATTCCAATAGAAAGGATACACTGAATTCCTAATATGGTTAGTCCTACAATTCTCAAGCTCTTACTTACTCTGGATTTTTTATATAATTTTCTAATATCAGCTTTAACTATTCTAATTGTATCTTTTTCAAGAATTGAGTTTTTTTCTCCTTGAGAGCTTATATCCCCTGCCGCTGGTTCTTTTTCTATGTTCTTTATGGTTTCAATTACTGCTGTAGCTTCTTTTTCTCCGAAGGTATCTGCCTTTTCTTTATCTCCCCATTTCTCTGGTGGTTTTCCAACTTTGCTTTTTTCTTTTGCATCTAAACTATTCTCTACAACTTCTTCTTTTACAGGGGTTTTTTTAGCAGTAGATTTCTTTGTTGTTGAACTACCTTTCTTTCCTGAGGCAGCTTTTTTTGTTGATGTTTTCTTTTTCTCCTCAGTTTCCGCTACTGAATCCTTTTCCTTCGTTTTAACGCTCTTAGTATTTTCTTCTGCATCTAAACTATTCTCTACAACTTCTTCTTTTGTAGGGGTTTTTTTAGCAGTAGATTTCTTTGTTGTTGAACTACCTTTCTTTCCTGAGGCAGCTTTTTTTGTTGATGTTTTCTTTTTCTCCTCAGTTTCCGCTACTGAATCCTTTTCCTTCGTTTTAGCGCTCTTAGTATTTTCTTGTGCATCTAAACTATTCTCTACAACTTCTTCTTTTGTAGGGGGTTTTTTAGCAGTAGCTTTCTTTGTTGTTGAACTAGCTTTCTTTCCTGAGGCAGCTTTTTTTGTTGATGTTTTCTCCTCAGTTTCCGCTACTGAATCCTTTTCCTTCGTTTTAGCGCTCTTAGTATTTTCTTGTGCATCTAAACTATTCTCTACAACTTCTTCTTTTGTAGGGGGTTTTTTAGCAGTAGCTTTCTTTGTTGTTGAACTACTTTTCTTTCTTGATGTAGCTTTTTTTGTTGATGTTTTCTTTTTCTCCTCAGTTTC
>CAYJHC010000036.1:11013-17519 GCA_964370075.1 uncultured Oscillospiraceae bacterium
TTTTCTTTCTTGATGTAGCTTTTTTTGTTGATGTTTTCTTTTTCTCCTCAGTTTCCGCTACTGAATCCTTTTCCTTCGTTTTAACGCTCTTAGTATTTTCTTCTGCATCTAAACTATTATCTACAACTTCTTCTTTTACAGGGGATTTTTTAGTAGTAGATTTCTTTGCTGTTGAACTAGTTTTCTTTCTTGATGTAGCTTTTTTTGTTGATGTTTTCTTTTTCTCCTCAGTTTCCGCTGCTGAATCCTTTTCCTTTGTTTTAACACTCTTAGTATTTTCTTCTAGATCTAAACTATTATCTACAACTTTTTCTTTTACAGGGGATTTTTTAGCAGTAGCTTTCTTTGTTGTCGAACTACTCTTCTTGCTTGATACAGTTTTTTTTGTTTCTCCTTTTTTTTTGCTCGCAACTGCTAACTCATTACCCTTGCCATCTTTAGCAGTTTCTTTTTCATTTAAACCATCCACTACAACATTTTCCTTTGCAGTGGTTTTCTTCTTAGCCGTTCTTTTTGTTGTTGGGCTACTCTTTTTAGTTGATTCAGTTTTTTTTGTTACCGCTTTCTTTTTTGTTACAGTTTTAGAATCTTCAATTTCTTTACTAAATTCTTTTGCATCTTTAGCATCAGCATTCTCTTTTTCAAGCTCAGTAACGTTGCCTTTCCCCTTGTTTATGCCTGATTCTTTGGTCATCTATTCCTCCACTAAAAAATAATACTTTAATTTTTAAACACTTTTATATTCTTAACCAAATATTCAACTCCAGAAATAATTGTCATACCTACAGCTGCCCAAAGGACATATTGATCGACTGGAACATTAGTAAATAAGGCAAAAGGCCAATTCTCAAGAAGCAATAAAGGAATTGCTACCATCTGAAGTACTGTCTTAATTTTACCAGTCATTCCTGCTGCAATAACAATACCTTGAGCTGCCGCTACAGCTCTAAACCCTGAAATCAAGAACTCTCTTCCTAAAATCACTATGACCATCCAACCATATATCTGGCCTGTCTCCACCATACATACTAAGGCTGCCATTACTAGCAACTTATCTGCTAGAGGATCCATTATTTTTCCAAAATTCGAAACCAAATTCCATTTTCTTGCCAAATGGCCATCTAAAGCGTCTGTTGCAGCTGCAATAATAAAAATTATAGCAGCCCCATAATTGTATCCAAGCAAATACACTACTATAAAAATTGGTATCATGACTATTCTTCCCATTGTCAACTGATTTGGAATGTTCATTTTTTTCTCCTTCTTGGTTGTAATCCACACAATATGTTTAAGTTTCTCTGGCTTAGTATGTCTTAAATTACTATCCCTACAATGTCATAATCAAAGGCATCTTCCACCTTAATTTCAACAAATTCTCCTAAAGATAACTTTCGTTTTGATTTTATTATAACACCATTATCAATTTCTGGTGCATCAAATCTTGTCCTCCCTATATATGTCAGCTCTTCTTCATCCTCTTCTTCAATTAGAACTTCTAGCACCTGTCCAATCTTCTTTTCGTTTCTTTCCCTAGAGTTTTCAATTTGCAGGTTCATAATTGAGTTCTTTCTAACTTCCTTAATCTCTTCATCCACTTGTCTTGGCATTTCTGCAGCAGGGGTTCCCTCTTCCATTGAGTATGAAAAAACTCCCAATCTTTCAAACTTTTCTTTCATAGCGAATTCATATAAAACATCATAATCTTCTTCAGTTTCCCCTGGGAAACCCACAATAAAGGTGGTTCTAATGTGTATATCTTCAACTTCCCTTCTTAATTTCGAAATGGTATTTCTAATCGAAGTGCTAGTCGACTTTCTCCTCATACCTTTTAGCACAGAATCCGCTCCATGTTGAAGAGGAATGTCTAAATAATTACATACTTTTTCTTCTTCTTTTATAGTATTAATTAGTTCATCTGTAATTTTATCCTCATAACAGTACATAAGCCTAATCCATTTAATACCTTCGATTTTACAAAGCTGTCTAACAAGCTTAGCAAGGCTATTAATCGCATTATCTTTAAAATCACTGCCATAGTTAGTTGTGTCTTGACCAATTAAGATTAATTCTTTTACACCTTTTCCGGCCATAAATCTTGCTTCAGCCAAAATATCTTCTGGCAATCTACTTCTATAATGCCCTCTTATTGAAGGTATAACACAATATGCACAGTTATTATCACAGCCTTCAGAAATCTTTATTGTTGATGACCAAGGTTGCTCTTTTGAAATTCTTTCCTCCCAATTTTTGCTGCCGTTTTCATAAAGATCCTCCGTTTCCTGATATTCTCCTATTAATTTTGCTCTTTCACTTTCTTCCTCTGAAATTATTTTCACTAATTCCTTATAGTTGTTTACTCCAGCAATTATATTAATCTCGGGTATTTCATTGTAAATATCATCCCCATATCTTTGTGTAAGACAACCTGTAACTATTAATTTTTTGCCGAGCTTTTCCATTTCAAATATTTTATCAATGGATTCTATCTTGGCATCATTTATAAATCCGCATGTATTTATAATTATTGCATCAGCCTCAAATTCGTTATCCACAAGCATGTGCCCCTCTTTAATCAAAAGTCCGCTTAACATCTCACTGTCGGAAAGGTTCTTTGGGCAACCCATTGTTTCTATAAATATATTCATTTTACCTATCTTTCTTTTAATTTTAGAGACTCCTAAGATTAATGACTTTAGAAGCCGTATTATTCTTCCTCTCCTTCAGAAGGAACCTTCATCTCTTCCCATTCCATTTGATTTATCAATACTTGGCGAGGCTTAGATCCTTCAGATGGACCAATAACATTTAATTCTTCTAGCTCATCAATTAATCTGGCTGCTCTATTATATCCAATTCTAAATCTTCTTTGTAACATAGAAACCGAAGCCTGGCCTGCAGAAATTACTACAAGTGCTGCATCTTCTAACAACTCATCCGCTTGGCTTTCTCTGCTGTCAACAGCTCCACCTACATCACCATTTTCTATTTTTTCAATAACTTCCTCTTCATATTCTACTTCGTCTTTATTATTGTTTATAATATAATGAATTATATCATTCACTTCTTTTTCAGAGACAAATGGACACTGTATTCTAATAGGCTTGTCTTTATCTGCTGGTTTAAATAACATATCTCCATTTCCAACTAGCTTTTCAGCCCCTGTCATATCAATGATTGTTCTAGAATCAATCTGAGAAGAAACTGCAAAGGCAATTCTTGAAGGAACATTTGCCTTTATTAAACCTGTAATTACATCTACTGAAGGCCTCTGAGTCGCAACTATCAAATGCATTCCTGCTGCCCTTGCCATTTGGGCTAATCTACAAATTGCACTTTCAACTACTGATGAAGCTACCATCATTAAGTCAGCCAGCTCGTCAATTACTATTACAATTTTAGGAAGGACTTTATCGTTCTCGTTATTTTTCCGCATTTTTTCGTTATATGTAGTTATGTTTTTTGTCCCAGACTCTGCAAATTTATTATACCTTTCAGTCATCTCTCCAACAGCCCAATTTAAAGCCGACGCAGCCTTCTTCGGATCAGTTACAACAGGAATTAGCAGATGTGGTATACCATTATAGTTTCCAAGTTCAACCATCTTAGGGTCTATTAATACCAATCTTACCTCCTCAGGTGATGATTTATATAAAAGACTTGAGATAATAACATTTATGCAGACAGACTTTCCGGCTCCTGTGGCCCCTGCGATTAATAGGTGAGGCATTTTTTTTAAATCTTCTACCACCGGCTTCCCTTCAATATCTCGCCCTACTGCAAAGGCTATGTCTGACTCATTTCTTTGAAAAGCCTTTGTATTTAGTATGTCACCAAGAGTAACTAACTCTCTCGTCCCATTTTCAATTTCAATTCCAATTGCAGCTTTGCCTGGAATATGAGGAACAATTCTTAGGCCTTTAGCCTTAAGGTTTAGAGCCAAATCATCTTGCAGTCTAAGTATACTGCTTACCTTTACTCCAACAGCCGGTTGAACTTCATATCTTGTAATTGTAGGACCTTCTGTAACATCAAGGATTGTAGTTTCTACACCAAAGCTATTTAAAGTTCTTTCAAGCAGTAAAGCTCTTTCTTTTGCTAAGTCAGATAATCCTTCTTTTCTTACAATATCACTTTTTGCCAAAAGGTTAAGGGGCGGGGCCTTATAATTTTGAAACTGCTTTACCTGCTCCATTTCCAGGTTCATCTCTTCCATTCCATCAGCAGCGACTTTATTCGTTTTCCCTATTTTTTTAGTTTCTTTAGGGCCTTTAATTTCTCCAACTGGTTCTTCCCCTTCTAAAAATTTTTCTTGCTTTTTAGTTTGACCTTCATCGAATTTTGATATAGGCTTTTCATTATTAACTTTAGCTTCAATATCATCCTCATTGTTTTCACTTTTTTTCTCTTTAAATATATCTTTAGGACTCTTTTTTAAAAACGATAAAGGTATTTTTTCCTTTTCCTCATCACTACCAACATTTAGTGGTGGACTCTTTTCTCTAGATGGGGTAGTATCAAAAAATCCCCCTTTAGTTATTTCGCTCCTAGGAACATATTCTCTTTCTAAAGCAGCTCTTAACCTTTCTTCGTCTAACTGCATTCTTACTCGCCGTTCTTCTTTTATTCTTTCTTGCCTTAAAGCTTGAAGCCTTTCATTCCTTTCTTTTCTAACCTCTAATAGCTTAGCAAGAGGAGAGTTTAGAGAAATTAATAAGCAGATAATAATAATTAAAATTACTCCAATATAAGTTCCATATACACCTATCCCTTTTACTAGTAATGTAGCCAAATAATCTCCAACTACACCTCCACCTTTTAAGTCAATTCCATTTCTATACACTAGTTGAACACTGTAGAATCCACTATTACTATCAACAAACCTGAGTGCATTTAAAATATTAATCATAAAGAAAAGAACAACCAAAGAAACTACAACTCTGGGAGTTATCCTTGAAGCGATCTTTGTAAAAATAAGAATTGCATAAACTATCATAAGGTATGGCAATAAAAATGCTACAAATCCAAACATACCTTTTAAGAATTCTCCAATTTTTTCTCCAATAATTCCTGAGGCTGTGGTTTGAAGAGAGAATATCAAAAATAAACCAAATGCAAAAAGAATCAACCCAATTATATTGTTCTTCACTGTTGAATCTAAAGAGTCTCCCCTTCTTGTTGCTCTTCTTAGGTCATTTTTTTGAGTAGTTGAAGTTTTTGAAGCCGTCTTTCTTGTAGCGCCTTTTTTCTTAGACTTAGTTTTTGATTTTGAATTATTTCCTTTTGTCAATTTATTCACTCCTCCAATTTGGGGTTATCCTGTTATTATGCTATAACCAATTAAAAAGCTTCCTAAAATAAATGTATAAGCTGAAAAATATGCAAGTTTTTGTTTGCTGACGATTCTAATCATAAATTTAATTGCAAGATAGCCAGAAACTGCAGCTACTATCATTCCCATAAGAATTGGAATTAAAGCCGAGATAGTTATCCCTTCACTTATTGCTCCAGGAACTTCGAGTATAAAGGATCCTACAATAGCGGGTATAGAGACTAAAAAAGCAAACTTTACTGCAAAAACTCTTTCCTGACCTGAAAGAAGCCCTGCAAATAGGGTTGATCCTGATCTTGATACCCCTGGCATTATTGCTACTCCCTGCATAAGCCCTACAAAAATTGCGCTTTTAAATGTCATTTCTTTTGCAGTTCTTTTTCCTTTGCCAAGCTTTTCTGCTATCAATAGAATTATACCAGTAAACAATAAACTACAACCAACTGCAAGCATTGAAGTATAAAGGGCTCCAAAAGTATCATTTAAAGTGAGCCCTATAATTGCAGTTGGAATTGAAGCCACAACAATTAGACATCCTAACTTTCTTACTTCGTTGTCTTTTAATCTTAACCCTTTGCCTGTACACAAATCCGCAATTAGTTTAAATAACTCAATAACTAATTCTTTTATATCTTTCCAGTAAACTATAAACACCGATACTAACGTTCCAATGTGAAGTAGTACTGCAAATAATAATACACTATCCCCTTCAATTCCAAAGAAATGCTGGGCGATTGCAAGATGCCCTGAGCTACTTATTGGTAAAAACTCTGCCAAACCTTGCAATAGGCCCAAAACTATTGCTTCTAATAGTGTAAGTGTATCCATTCTTCCTCCTGTATATTGCTATGTACTAATAATCTTTAACACTTAATTATAACATAAATATTTTAATTTGATTAAGGAAATTTTATTCCATAATGTCCTAGTTCATCTTGCTAATTTCATTAATAATCCTATCGTAAAATCATTTGAAAATCAAAACTAGGGAGTTAAAACTAATGACATTCCAAACAACAAATCACAAATGTGCAATTTGTATATAATATGCTAAAATTGTAAAATCGTAAATTTAAACAAAAAACTTTTTTATTCTTTATATGTTTGCCAAAATATGTTATGATATTGAGTATGTACAATTAATATAAGGAGGAAATAAAACAACTATGAACAAGAA
>CAYJHC010000037.1:0-17232 GCA_964370075.1 uncultured Oscillospiraceae bacterium
CGAAGTCTAATATAAATAATCTTTAGTAAACTTAAAATCGATTATTTATAGGGTTGTATGCTCTGCCAGTATTGTTCAGCTTTGCTTCACAATGGCAGGTAGCGAATTTATATTAGCAAGCTAATATAAATAATCCTTATAGCTAATCAAGGCAAGTTAATTTTGATTAATTTTAGGTTAGCTATATTATACCATAATAAAGAGAAATGGAGAGCAATGATGATAAGAAGTATGACGGGTTATGGCAAAGGACAATTTTCTGATGAAAAAAGAAGTGTTACAGTCGAAATAAAATCTGTAAATAATAGGTACTTAGATACTTTGGTGAAACTTCCTAGAAGATTATCTTTTGCAGAGGAAGTAGTAAAGGCTACAATTAAAAAGCAGGTTGTAAGAGGAAAAGTAGAAGCTGCTATTCAGATAGAGAACCTTACTGAGGCAGAGTCTGCTGTTGAATTGAGTGTAGCTCTTGCGAAAGAGTATGTAAATAAGTTAGAAGAGCTAAAGGTGGCAACAGGAATAGAACAAGAAATATCTTTAGAATATGTTGCAGGCTTGCCAGAGGTTATGACTGTGGTTCCGTCTGTTACAGATGAAGATGAAATAAAAAAAGCGATTCAAAAAGCAACAGAAGAAGCTTTAAATAACTTTGGACAAATGAGCAATAAAGAGGGAGAGGCACTGGCTAAGGACATTAAAGAAAGGGCAGATTTAATTAGTAAGTATTTAGATGAAATTGATAAAAAGGCGCCTAGTTTAATTGAGATATATAAAGAAAAGCTTGTAGCAAGGATAAGCACACTGCTAGAAGGAAATGCTGAGATTGCTGAAGAAAGAATAGCTATAGAGGCAGCAATAATTGCAGACAAGGCTAATGTTACTGAAGAAATAGTTAGGCTTAGAAGCCATTTGGTTCAAGTAAAGGATGTATTAGATAATATGGATGCGAGTAAGGGCAAAAAGATAGATTTCTTGGTGCAAGAGATGAATAGAGAGACAAATACCATCGGGTCTAAAGCCAATGACCTTGAAATAACAAACATAATGATTGAGATGAAAAGTGAAGTTGAAAAAATTAGAGAGCAGATTCAAAATATACAGTAATAGGGGACTGATCTGGTTGAATTTCGTGTAAATAAATTATAAGTGAAACTTCAAATTTTTATAAGCAAGAGAAGCATTTAGTGGATAGAGAGTTTTGTGAAAAATTTAAAAATTAAAACAGGAAGATTAGAAACTTAGCAAAATTAAGAAAACAATTAGAAATTCAATGGAATTTGCCTTGCAAGGTCAGCATATTAGTGGTAAAATAAAGGTCTAACATAAAAATAGAAAGGAGCATTGAGAGACATGAGGGGAAAGCTTATAGTATTGTCAGGACCGTCAGGGACAGGGAAAGGCGAGATTTGTAAGAAATTAATTAAGCAAAATAAAAATCTGTCTTTATCTGTCTCCTTAACTACTAGAAAGCCAAGAAAAAATGAAGAAGACGGTAGGGAGTATTTTTTCATTTCAAAAGAAGAGTTTGAGGCAGAAATCGCGAATAAGGGCATTTTAGAGTATGCTAATGTGTATGGCTTGGGGAACTATTATGGAACGCCTAAAAAAAGGGTACTGGAATTAATTGAAGCTGGCAAAGATATTCTTCTGGAGATTGATGTTGAAGGCGGCAGGCAGGTAAAAGAAAATTATGAACAGGTTCTTCGAATTTTTGTAATTCCGCCTACGATGGAAGATCTTCGTAAAAGAATTATTGGCAGAGGAACCGAAGCTGAAGAAGTAATTGATAGAAGGTTAAATGAGGCTAAGATTGAAATAGATGCTGCCATGGAAGAGTATGATTATTTAGTTATCAATGATAAAATAGAAGATGCGGTAAAGCAGATTGAATCGATAATTTCTGCAGAAAAAGCAAAAATTACAGAGGAAATTTTTACGCAGTTAGAAACATTTAAGGAGGAAAAATAATGTTATATCCGTCAGTTGAAGATATTAAGAAGAGTGATGTAAGCAGATATGCAATGGTAATACTTGCGGCTAAAAGAGCAAGAGATATAATTGATGGAGCACCTATGCTTGTCGAAGGGTGGAATGAAGAAAAGGCTGTATCAGTTGCAGTGTCTGAGATTGCAGAAGGAAAAATAACTTGTGGAATTGAAGATAAAGAAGAAGTTTTCGAAAGTAGAAATTCGGTTGACTTTATGAAAGAAATGGAAAACGATGTAGAAAGCTTGCTAAGCTTAGAGGATGAGGCTGACACCGAAATTTTAGCTTTTGAAGAAGAAAACCTTTAAGGCACGTGAGAAAAAATAGACGCATACAGAAAATACATGCCATTGCTATAAATGTAGCGGTGGCTTTTTTAGTGCGGTTAATAAAAATTTGGGAAAAATAAGAAAAAAAGATAAATAAATTTTTGCAGCCAATAAAATATATCTTCACAAACTAAAAAAATATAGTATACTAGAGTTGTAAACATGTGATTAAAGGAAGAATTTGAAATTCTAGAAAAAGCAAGAGCAGAAAGCTAGTTTTTAATGTGGGTACAACAAGATGTTTGATATTACTAAAGGGGAAAAGTTATATTTTAACAAAGACATTGGTGGCGTCTAGGAAGTTTGGGGGAGCTTGATGGGAATCAGCAAAAAAGACATTGAAGAAAGGAATCAATCAATAATAATTGCAGCTATAGTGGTGGTCATACTCATTACAGCAATTTATATTTTTAATTTGCTTGTTGATGAGAGACTGAGTTTGGCTGCAGAAAATGACTTGAAGGGAAAATCTAAGCAGCAGCAACAGATTATTGATGAGCACTTTGCTAGCGGAAGAAGTGGAATAATTGGCTTGGCAGATTCATTGAATCTGGCAAACTATAAAGATGAAAATATAGCGTCCTATTTGAAAATGCAAATGGAAAACTTTGAGTTTCAGGAACTATATGTTGTTGGGTTAGATGGGGCAGGAATATCATCCAACTCGGCTGTAAAAAATTTCGAGGGAAAGGATTATTTTGAACAAGCCGCGTCAGGAAGTTTTGCTGCATCAAAAGCATATGAAAGTACTAGCACAGGAAATGAAACCGTAGATTTAGCAGCGCCGATTTATGGTGATAATGAAGAAGTCGAAGCAGTATTAGTTGGAGAATACTCTTTGGTAAATATTATAGAAAGCCTAGAGGAAAGCATGAGCACCGAAAAAAACAGCTATGCATTAATACTAGGGGAGAATGGGGAACCACTTTTTGCTACGAAAGAAGAATATGTTTATTTACAAGAATTAAATAAAGGCAAAATTGAAGATGGAATTACTATTGAAGATATGCTAAGTGATTTGGAAAACGATAAAGAAGGATCGCTAACTTTTGAATATGAGGGAGTTACAAGAATTGTTCATTATCAACCTTTGGAATTTAGTAGCTGGTGCATAATATTGGTTGTAGATGAAGCAGAAATTCTACCAGAAGTAAG
Organism: uncultured Oscillospiraceae bacterium; assembly: GCA_964370075.1. Lineage (GTDB taxonomy): Bacteria > Bacillota > Clostridia > Peptostreptococcales > Anaerovoracaceae > CAYJHC01. The sequence goes on from CAYJHC010000037.1 coordinate 3,471, forward strand.
AACCATAGGCATTGTAATAACTGTAAGCAGCATTCTTGCTGTTCTAATGGTAGTAGGGATAATTATATACTTCCTTATTGCAAAAAATCGTCAAATAAAAAATATAGAAAAAGTTGCCTATTATGACGATTTGACAGGGCTGCCGAATATTATGGGGTTCAAGCGTTTAGTAAAAGAAGCCTTGAAAAAAGACCCTAACAATAATTATGTAATGGTAAAATTTGATATAGAAAATTTTAAGGCTGTAAACGAGATGTTTGGATATGAAGTTGGAAACCAGGTTTTAAAAGCGTATAAAACTACCAGTGACACAGTTACTGAACCAACATTCATTCTTGGAAGAACAGGTGGAGACGGAATAATAATGTTCGCCGGGAACGGATTCTTAGAGCAGCTAGATGATACGAGATATCATTTTGAAGGTATATTTTCTAAGGCTTTACCTGTTTTAGAAAAACATCGTTTAACCTATAGGTATGGAAGGTATTTCATAGAAAAAGGAGAAACGGATGTAGATGAAATCGTTGATAAAACAGGTATGGCTCATAGCATGGCCAAAAGAAAAAAAAGCAATAAAATATGGAATTATGACGACAAGCTAAAAGAAGAAGTTTTGCAGCTTGCAGAGATAACTAACAAGATGGAAAAGGCTTTGGAAAAAGAAGAGTTTGTTGCATTCTTACAACCTAAATTTAGGCTAGCGGATGAAAAGCTGATCGGAGCGGAGGCTTTGGTAAGGTGGATAGAAGAAGATGGAAATATGATTTTTCCTAATGACTTCATACCTCATTTTGAGAAAAATGGATTTATTGTGGAAGTAGACAAACATGTTTTAACAGTTGTTTGCAAGCACATTCGAAATTGGATTGATACGGGGAAGGAAGCTGTTCCGGTATCTGTTAACTTTTCTAGAGTCCATGTAGAAAATCCTGACTTTGTTGATGATATTATAGATATTGTAGATAGCTATAAGGTGCCTCACGAACTAATTGAAATAGAACTTACAGAGACTACAGCCTTGGGCAATGAAATTGAATTTAATAAAATTCTTTCGGGTTTGGGCAAGGTAGGAATAGCAGTTTCTATAGATGACTTCGGAGCAGGATATTCCTCCTTAGGTCTTCTTAAGGATCTTAAGGCTGACACACTTAAATTAGATAGAAGCTTCTTTATCGGTGGAGAAGAGGATGAAAGAGGAGAAGTTTTAATTGAAGGAGTTGTAAACTTAGCCCATAGTTTAGGAATGTCAACTGTTGCTGAGGGAATAGAGGACAAGAAGCAAATAGACTTTTTAACTGGAGTGGGTTGCAAAACTGCTCAAGGTTACTATTACGATAAGCCTATGCCAATAAAAGAATTTGAAGAAAAGTTTATTTCTAAAACAGGAGAGTAAAAGCACAGTAGTAAAAAGAGAAGTAAGCTATTAGGCGAAGAATTGTGTGAGAAAAAGGAAATACAAATAAGAATAGAGGGGTGAGATTGGCCGAGATTAAAGTTGGATATAAAACTAACTTTGAATTTGACTTAAATCTTCCTCTCTATTTTAGTTGTAAAAGATAATACTGCTGTAATAATTTAAGTTTATAATATCTATACTATATGCCCTTGTCCGAAAAGTTTATATTTATATGTTACTAGGCCGAAAAGCCCTACGGGGCCTCTTGCGTGAATTTTTCCGGTGCTGATTCCTACTTCAGCACCAAAGCCATAACGGAAACCGTCAGCAAACCTAGTGGAAGCGTTGTGATAAACTCCAGCAGAGTCGACCATAGCCATAAACTTATTTACAGCTTCTGGATTTTCAGAAATAATGCTGTCGGTATGGTGTGAACCAAACTTATTAATATGAGAAATAGCCTCGTCTAAACTACTTACAATTTTGATGCTTAAAATTGTATCTGAGTACTCGGTAGCAAAATCAATTTCTTCCTGGATCTTGACATAATGCTTGTCTAGATTTAGTTTTTCAGCTGCTTTATTTGTAGCGATATAAGTGATATCAGAACCAGATTCTTTTGCTAATAGTGGGAGGAATTTGTCGGCAATTTTCTCGTTTACCAGTAAAGTTTCTAAAGCATTACAAGCTGAAGGATATTGGGTTTTAGAATTAACAACTAAAGAGATGGCTGTGTCTATATTAGCAGTCTCGTCAACATAAATATGACAGATTCCATCAGCATGCCCTAATACGGGAATCTTAGAGTTTTCCATAATAAATTTAACGAAATCGTTAGAACCTCTAGGGATAATTAGGTCAATGTATTGATGACACTTTAATAATTGGTTGATTTCTTCCCTGCTTTCAACTAGATAGGAAAAATTTTCTGGAAGCCCATTCTTAACGCCAGCCTCTTTTACTATTTCGAAAAGCGCCTTGTTAGTTTCGGTCGCTTCGCTTCCGCCTTTAAGAATTAGGCAGTTACCACTTTTAATGCAGAGTGAAGAAATTTGTACCAATGCATCTGGTCTTGATTCGAAGATGATTCCGATAACTCCGATTGGGCAACTTTCCCTTATAAGCCTTAAGCCTTCTCTTATTTCTTGGTCCAAAGTAATATTAAAAAGAGGATCTTCTAAATTGACTAAGTCTCTAATTCCATGTATGCAGTCGGTAAGTTTGCCTTCGTCAAATTTAAGCCTGCTCAGTAAAGGGGCGGGCAGGTTAACTTTTTTTGCGTTTTCTAAGTCTAACTGATTAGCTCTGAAAACTCTTTCTTTATTTGCCTCTAGCTCATCAGCCAGGCATAGTAGGGCTTGGTTTCTTACTTGGATTGGCAGTGAGCCCATAACATAACTATCATTCTTTGCTAAAGAAGCTATTTCTTTCATATAAAGCACCATCTCTTTCGTATATTTCTAAATAACTGTAAAACTTATTGTTTTGATAATTGGCTATCTGGTAGCGTTTAAGTTGTATTTTTGTAAGTTTCAACTTATTGGATAGCTGTACCTGGGACTAATGTATATTATAGATCAAAGCTTATTGGCTCTTCTAGGCTATCCAACACATAATTTAAAAGGTTTTTGCATAGATTGTTTATAATGTGAAACTGAAGAGTATCTAAGGGTTCGCCCTTATGTGTAACATTTTCAATCTTTATTTCAAATCTGCCATCTTGGTTAAATGAATATGAAGTTGAAGTTTTTTCATTGCCAAAATTGATTGCAACAATTGGTTTTTCTAGGTTGAAAGGCTGTGCTCCCCAAATAGTTAATGAGGTTTTGCCAATGAAAGTTTTGTCTATAATATAAATCCCTTGAGGGGTCTTTACGGGTAGACTTAACTTGTTTAGGGACAAATGAAAATCTGTTTCTTCGGCGATATTAGTAAGCCTATAAAGGTTAAGCACATCTTCTTTATTATGGAGAAGTATTTTTCCTAAATACTCTTCTTTTGGATTAGCCAAATAATCGAAATATAAGTTAACGCTTTCGCCGCCATGAATTTCATCTTCTCTATATATCCAATAACCCATATGAGTTTCTAAAGTTTTCTGTTTTAGGTTAGGAAGAGAAGCTTTTAAATTTGAGTAACCTCGAACTACTCGATACAGATCAAGGTGGTAGCTTTGCAAATATGGAATTCGGACATTGTGATAGGAGGCTCTCTTTTCTAAGAAAGGAATATCAAATCGGTGCCCATTAAAAGAAATAAGACCATCTATACCCTCTAGTCTTTTGCTAGTCTCTTCTAAGACTGCCTTTTCCTCTGATAGAGTTTCTGCAAAAATTTGAACTACCTTCACTTTGTCGCCGTCTTTAGTTAAAATTCCAACTAAAATAACAGCTGAATTGGTAGGGCTTAGGCCTGTAGTTTCTATGTCCACAACTGCCATATTCATATCTTGAAAATAGTTGTTATATGCCTTAGATTTGCACTTCTTAATCTCATGTGTTTCTTCAAAAATCTTCATATAGCTATTCTACCATCTTTGTTGATTTTTTTCACTAAAAACTATTATTATGGTATAATTATGGTAAACTTGTTGAAAACACTGGCAAAGGGTAAGAAGAATCGGGATGAATTTGAAATATCAAAATTGTTTGACTGGATGCTGTGTGTGAAAATAAATTTAGGAAGAGTGTTGAATTGTAACGGTAAGAGGAATATGTATGAAGACTGTAAAAGAGGTACTAGAAAAAAGCAAAAAAATAGTTATTAAAGTTGGTAGCAATGTGCTATCGTCAGATAACGGAACCATAAATAAGGAGGCTATGGAAAACATAGTCTCTCAGATTGTTAAGCTAAGAGAGATGGGCAAGCAGGTTACAGTGGTTTCGTCGGGGGCGGGGATATGTGGAGTAGGTGCTCTAAACAAATGGGCAAGAAGAAATGATATGAACTATAAGCAGGCTTTATGTGCAATTGGGCAGGTGGAGCTTATGATTAGCTATAAGGAAATATTTGATAAGCACAAAGTCCATGTGGGTCAAATGCTTTTAACGTGGGAAGATTTTTCCACGGATCACCGAAACTTGAATATCCGCAATGCTCTTTTCACACTAATAGATGAAGGTGTTGTACCGATTGTAAATGAAAATGATAGTGTTAGTACTGAAGAGATAAAAATTGGAGACAATGATACTCTTGGGGCTAGAACGGCTAATATTTGGAATGCAGATGTATTAATAATGCTTAGCGATATTGATGGGGTATATGATAAAAATCCTAAAGAAAATAAAGATGCTGAGCTAATTGAGTGTGTTGAAGACTTAGAAGGTTTAGAAAATAAGATTGATACTGCCGGAAAAAGTGATTTTGGAACTGGCGGCATAATTACAAAAATAAGTGCAGCAAAAATAGTAAATGAATATGGAATCAAGGCTGTCCTACTAAACGGAAAAAAAGAAGATATTATCTTAAAGGCGTTGGATGGAATAGAGAAGGGAACAGTTTTTAACTAAAGAAGAAAAATTGCTAAGAACAATGTTTGCATAACATTTTGTGGTATGGTAATGCGAAAGGAATGGGGTGGAATTATGAAGGTAGGTTTTATTGGAGTAGGTAATATGGGGGGAGCCATACTTACTGGTTATTATGAAAAAACTAAAGGTTCAGGCCGAGAGATATTAATTTTTGACCAAAGACTAGAAAGAATGGAGGAGTTGCAATCTGAGATGGCTGTTACTATTTGCAAGGATATTACTCAGCTTACCAGAGAAGCGGACATAATAATACTAGGGGCTAAGCCGGTAGATTTTCAAAACTTGCTTAGTGAAATTAAGGATACGATTAAGGATGATGTTTTGTTGATTTCTATGGCAGCAGGAGTGAAAATTGACTTCATAAGGAACCTCATTGGCAAGAAAGGAAGCATTATTAGGATAATGCCAAATATTCCTGCGCTGGTAAATATGGGTGTTACATCAATTAGCAGAGATGAAAAGGTTCCTGAGGATTTATTCCAAATTGCGAAGGAGATATTTGAAAGTGTTGGCAAGGTGTATGAGGTTCCTGAGGATTTAATTCACACTGTAATTGGAATAAGTGGAAGTAGCCCTGCATACACGTATATGTATATAGATGGACTAGTAAAGGCCGCGGAAAAAAGAGGGATGAAGAGAGACGAGGCTTTAGATTTTGCGGCTAATTCGGTAATGGGTGCAGCAAAGATGGTTATTGAAACTGGAATTGATCCTGATCAGTTGAAATTAAATGTTTGCTCTCCAAATGGGACAACAGTAGAAGCTGTGCGTAAATTGGAAGAACTAGACTTTTATAATGTGATTGACCAAGCTTTTGGGGCCGCTCATGACCGATCAAAAGAAATGGAAGGGTAGAGAAAAGGAAGTGGATTTATATGAGCTTTGTAGAAAAAACAATTCAATCAGAAACAATATATGAAGGTAAGGTATTAACTTTAAAGAAGGATAAGGTCGAGATTAAGGATGGTAAGACTTCTTATCGTGAAATAGTAAAGCATAGAGGCGCCGTTGCGTTGCTCCCTATAACCGAAGAAGGGAAAGTGATTCTTGTAGAACAATATAGAAAGCCGATTGAAAAAGTATTACTTGAAATTCCCGCAGGAAAGATGGAAGAAGGAGAAGCACCAATAATTACCGCAGCTCGGGAGCTTCAAGAGGAAACTGGATATTCGGCTAAGAATATTGATTTAATAACAAAAATGTACCCTGCGGTAGGATATTCTGATGAAGCTATTTATATTTACCTTGCTACGGGGCTTACTTCTGGAGAAACTAATTTTGATGAAGGGGAAGATATTGATATTGTTGAGATGGAGTTAGATAAAGCTGTTGAAATGGTGATGTCTGGTGAAATCGAAGATGGAAAAACAATAATCGCTTTAATGATGGCTAAGCAGGGAGTTATATAATATTTGAGTATATAAAAATGAGTAAAGTTGATGTAATGCCATGGATAACACATTGCAATAAGGATATATAATAATGGGAAGAAAAATGCGAGGAGGGAGATATGTACTTAGAAGAGTATGTTGAATATTTAAAGAAAGAAAAGAATATGTCCCTAAATAGTATTGATGCTTACAAAGGCGACTTGCTAGAATTAAAGACCTTTATAGAAGAACGAGAGGCCAAACTTCTTGAGAAGGCTTCAAGTATGGATATTATTGCATATTTAATGAAACTAAAAGGAGAAGGAAAATCTCCGGCGACTATTAATAGAAAGCTAGCTTCTGCTAGAGCTTTTTATTCTTTTTTGTTAGAGAAAAAAACAATTCAGGAAAATCCAGCTAATGGAATAAAAAGTCCTAAAATAAAAAGGAAACAGCTAGAGTATTTAAATGAGAGAGAAATAGAAACCCTCTTATCTTTGCCAATAGAAACTGATAAAGAAATAAGAAATATGGCTATACTAGAACTTATGTACGCAACAGGGCTTAGAGCGAAAGAAGTAATAGAAGCAAATACGAAAGATGTTAATACAAAAATTGGTTTTATTAGCTGTTCTGGTAAATATGGTAAGGCTAGAGTAATTCCTATAGGCGTAAAGGGGAGAAAGGCAATAGAAGTATATCTGGAACAAGTGAGGGGGAATTTAGCTAAAGAGGGAGAGGAAGCTTTATTTATAAACTTTTATGGAGAGAGAATGACTAGACAGGGGCTTTGGAAGATTCTAAAAGAATGTGGAAAAAGAGCTGGCTTAGAAAATCCTATGACCCCCAACATTTTAAGAAATTCATTTGCTATCCACATGCTTCAGCATGGTGCGGATTTAAAATCTATACAGGAGCTGTTAGGTCATGAGGAGTTAGCTAGTACTCAAATATATGCTGGATTTGTAAGGGTTAAGCTAAAAGACGTGTATGACAATTGTCATCCGAGGGCATAAAATAAAAGGTTAGAATGGGAGAAAGTATGGAGTTAAGTATATTGGAATTGATGATAGGGGGAAGTGCTATTGCTTTCTTTATAACTGTGCTAGTAGTACCACTATCTATAATTTTGGCTAAAAAAACAGGTGCGATAGATATCCCTGATGGGAAAAGAAGAATTCATGAAAAAGCCACACCTAGAATAGGCGGAATAGGGATTTTTGCTGGGGCGACAATAGGAATTTCTATTCCATTAGTGTTAAACTTATATGGTGATGGCACGGTTTTGCAGGACTACAAGGATGTTTATTTAGGCGAACTGAATTTTGAATTTTCTGCAATGGAGATGCAAATTCTAGGAATATTGATAGGGGGAACTATAATATTCTTATTTGGTTTAATCGATGATTATAAGCAACTTCCGGCTTGGCCTAAATTGATAGCACAAATTATATGCGCATCTATTGTATATTATTTTGGAGTAGAAGTTGAGTTCTTGTCTTTGATATTAGATATGAATCTGTATTTTTCAGAAATTGCTTCTTATATATTTACCGTATTCTGGGTAGTTGCTATTACAAATACAATAAACCTAATAGATGGTTTAGATGGTTTAGCGTCGGGAACTGTGGCCATTGCATCATTGTGTATCGCTTATATTGGATACTTTTCTGGATATTATCAAGGCGCTTTGCCAATGATGGCCATAGCAGGAGCAGCTCTTGGATTTTTGATTTATAATTTTTACCCTGCAAAAACTTTCATGGGGGATTGCGGTTCTCAATATTTAGGGTTTTTAATTGGAACTCTTTCGATAGTAGGGACAGTTAAATCGGCGACGGTAATGGCAGTGATACTTCCGGGGATAGCTTTATCCCTTCCTATATTTGATACTATATTTGCGATAATAAGAAGAAAGATTAAAGGGCAACCTATTATGGCTCCAGACAAGGGACACTTTCACCATAGGTTAATTAAGTCTGGCATGGGACAGAGGAGAACAGTGCTTTGTATGTATGGAATTTGCGGTATTCTAGGTATAGCGGCTATATTATTTAGTAGAGGGCTTTACCTAGAAGTTATAGGTTTGTTGGCTATTGCTATAGTCTATGTGGTAGTCGTTCTTACAGATATTTCAGGGGCAAAGATTGATAAAATTCTGAAAACAAAATAGAGAAATTATAGGAGAAAGAAACTTTGTAAGACGCAAAGGGTTGGGTTATAGCTAATTGAAGAGGCCTAAGCTAGTCTAACTGAAACTTCTCCAGAGGAGATTGATTCAACATTCCCTTCGGAATCCTTAATTATAAGGCTACCGTCAAGACCTATGTCTATGGCGGTAGCTATTTTATTTGTGTTTAATACTATAATTTCTTTTCCAAGTAAAAGGGACTTTTCTTTGTACTCTTTTAGTAGAGAAGCTTGCTCTTCAGTAGGGGAGGAAAGATCAAAATCTTTCATGGCCAGAAGAAGCTTTTCGCAAGCAAGAATTACTTCTGCAGCTAGCTGGTTTCTGGAGAAAATTTCTGAAGAAAGAGAGCCTGCATTAGGCCCTGCTTCTTTGGTGAATTCCTTAGTAAAACAGTTAAAGCCCATACCTAAGACTATATGTTCGATTTGACCCGTTTCGAAGTTTGTAACGCCTTCAGACAAAATACCGCAGACTTTTTTATCGTCTAGATATAAGTCGTTAACCCATTTGATTTTTGGGGATACTCCAATTACCTTCTCTAAAGCTTTAGTTATCACGACGGAAACCATAGTCGTTAGAAGTATCACGCTTGTAATATCAAACTGTGGCTTGATTATTAGACTTATATAAAGGCCTGTATCCTTAGGCGAGTAAAAATTTCTGCCCAGGCGTCCTTTTCCATTTTCCTGGTGGTTAGAAACAATAGCTGTATAAAGCCCAGATTTTTCAAAATTTGAAGGGAAGATGGGTGCTTGGGGAAGCCTGTCGCTAGAAATAATACGGCTAGCCTCCTTGTTTGTAGAGTCTATGGTTTGGAAAAAAATAAGGCCGCTTTCGTTGAAATTAGACTTGTTAGGTAAATAAGTGGAAATGCCTTCCTTTGAAAGGAAGTTTGTATTCTCTGCAAGCTGGTATCCGACTTTAGATGAGGCCTCAATACTGCAGCCTTGTTTTCTTAGAGCATCTATAGCCTTCCATATTGCTGCTCTTGAAGTCCCCAATTGATTTGCCAAATCTTGGCCAGAAATAGGGCTCCCATTTGAGCTTTCTAATGCAGAAAGAACTTGATCCTTTAAAGTTTTTTTCATAATATTTACCTTTCTCCCTTTCATTACTCTTTATTAATACAATATCGCTCTTTTGAAAGTGCTCTTTGTTTATGAGTTCCTTGTGGCGGCGCTATCGCTACAGTGATGATACCTTAGTATACCAGTAATTAGAGAGGAATGACAAGGTTGTAAAGTGAAAATATGTTGTGGATATAAGTGTTTTAATTTTAAAATAATAGCTACTATTAAAAATTGAAATACATCTTTAATAGTAGCGGATTATTAATACGTTTTTTGATTTTAAAAAGAAAATGTTAAATACAAATATTAAATGTGCTTTCTTAGGCGCTTTTCTAGGGTGATGGCTAAAATAATTTTGCCTATATCGAAAAGCACAAATGGAAATACTGTAAGGCTTAGGGTGGCAATTATTCCAATTGCACCTGAAGTGCCAGTATAGATATTAATAAACCAAGCAGTTCCTATAGCGTAGCAGAGAATTAGACCTATCAGAGAACCTAAAAAAGTTGGAATAATACCTTTTCCAAAAAGCTTAGTGATTATGGCGTAGCCAATAATAAAACCATAAAAGCCTATAAGATATCCTCCTGTAAGACCTAGGAGTGTGCCGAGACCAGAGCCAAAGCCTGCAAATACGGGAAGGCCAATAGCTCCTAGTAATAAATATACAGTAAGGGAAAGAGCGGAATACTTAACTCCTAAGATAAAAATAGCGAGGAAGATAGAAAAGGTTTGAAGTGTAATAGGAACGCCGCCTATTGGAATAGAAATCCAAGCAGAAATAGTAATTAACACTGCAAACAGGGCGATGTAGGTTATTTTTTTAGTTTTGGATGAATTTGATAATGACATATTTTTTGTATGATATATTTGTAGCTAAATATATCAATACTCTCCTTTCTTGATTTTAATTTTGGTTATGATTCTTTTAAGGTTGTAGGTCTTGCTTTTAAATACCTAAGCGAGATCCTTTAATTATGAAAAGGAACATAACTAGCTATAAAGAATTGTAAACTTTAAACTGTAGTTAAGTTTACGAATACAGGAAAATAATAACATGCCACAAGAAGATTGTCAACCTGAAAGGATGAAAAAGTTGACAAAAGACTTTCGTGCTTTGTGAAAATTACTTCGTTGCTTGGATAGAGGTGAATAAAAGATTCATTTTATGGTGAAATAGTAAATGTGCAGAGCTTCAAAAGTCAGATTATAGGCCTAATGGATGTAAGATCGGTATATGGGCATAGGAGGAATTTTATTATGTGAAAAATGGGGAAAGGGTTAAGTTTTTTTAAAATCTTACGAAAATCATTAAAATCTATTCGAAAGTATCAAATTGTGTTGCGGTTGGCTAGGTATAATGAATGTAGAAAATAAATAATTAATGAATAACAAGTGAAAGCTTTAATAAAAAATATCGAATTGTTAAATGAGTTTTAGAAGAGAGGGAATAAAATGAAAAGGACGGCATTACAAAAATTAATGGCACTAGTACTAACTGTAGTGTTATTGGCAGGCAGTATGGCAACAGTATCGGCTGATACAACTTCAGCTTCTGCTGTAGAGGCAACCAATCAGCACATCAAAGACACTTCAAAGGTTGTGTCTGCAGAGAAAGTTGCAATAGATGAGTGGGAGATAACTTTAAAGTTTACACCGACTGAAGTTATTGAAAAAACAGCAAAGCCTGTCGATGTGGCACTAGTTATAGATACTTCTGGAAGCATGAATTTAAATGGTAACGATAGACTGTCAGTTGCTAAGGCGGCAATAAGTGACTTTGTAAATAGTATACCGGCTACGGCAGATGTTAGAATCTCATTGACAAAATTCAACTCTGAAGCTACAGGTTCTTTTACAGGGACGAAGACGGTTCAGGGACTCACAGATAACTACGAAGACGTATTAACAGCTGCAGAAGCACTTAAAGCAGGCGGAGGAACTAATACTGAAAAAGGGTTGCTAGTAGGAGGCAACACCTTTGAAGAGGGCAATACTGAAAGGCAAGAAATAATGATAATTATTTCAGATGGACTTCCAACTCATTATTTGGCAGAAGATGGAGTAACAGAATTAGGTAATGGTGACAATACAACTTCGGCTGAAAAAAATGCAGCAATTGCAGCGGCAGATCAAATCAAAGAAGATGGCGTAGAAATTTATTCTGTAGGACTTGATATAAATGCACAGCTGCTTAAGGATATAGCAGGTGATAATGATCCGGAAACTGATGATGCAGCTTACTATAGAACAATTTCTTCAAATTCAACAACAATCACTTTAGGGGATTATTTCGAAGATATTTCAAAGTCTTTAGGTGGGGAAGGTCTTACAGACGAAATGGGACCTAATGTAGACTTAGTGGAAAACTCAGCAAAGATGGTAATAAAAGCAGGAACTCCTGACGAAAAAGAAGACGGAATATTAAGCGTTGATGATGAGGGAACAATAAGCTGGACTCCAGATGAAAAATTAGGAACAGAAACCAGAACACTTACATACAGAGTAAAAATTGACCCAACTTTGGGAGCTGGAGCTTATGTGGATCAAGCGACTAATGGAACTACACAATATGATTATATAATAGGGGAAACAAGCTATTTCCAACCTTTCGTAAGCCCGACAGTTAACTTTAACATTGCAGAAGCAGAAGTTGCTACAGTAGGCTTGCCAGAAGGAATAGAATCTCCAGCTAAAATCTATCCAAACATGCATAGCGAAGAAGGAGATAGAATAATCACAGGATATAAAGGTGACGACATAGACGATACATTTTCAGTGTATGCACCAGTAGTAGAGCATGATGGAGTTACATATAAGCCAACTGTAATGTATGCTCTAACACAGGGAGAGGGTGTAGACGGACTTGAAATTAAACAAGAAGGAGATGTATACTCTATAACTAGTGAAGATCTAAAAGCGGGAATGTACAGATTTACAGTAACGTATAAGGCTGAACCCTTCCAAGTTATATTTGAAGAAAATGGCGGAAGCGACGTAGAAGACAAGGCAATAGATAAAGGAAATCTAGTTCCAACAGATGGAACAAATACTGAGAGAGAAGGATTTGACTTTACAGGATGGTACACCGATGAAGAACTAACAATACCTTGGGATTTTGAAAATAACAAAGTAGAAAAGAATACTATACTTTATGCAGGTTGGGAACCTAAAGAAGCCACTGAGGGAACAGATGGCGGAACAACAGGAGGAACTACTGGTTCGACAGGTGGAGGAACAACTTCAGGGGGTACTACACCTCCAACAAATCCTTTGGCAGAAGTACTACCTGCACCAGTAGCTACAATAGTAGGAGCTATTGCACCTATACCTGCAGCGGCTGTAGGAGTAGTAGCAGAAACAACAGACTCAGCAGTGATTAATGAAGTTGAAGTGCCATTAGCATCAGAAGAAGCAAGTTGGTCACTATTAGATTTAATTCTAACAGTAGCTACAGGAATAATGTCGATAATGTTATTAGTGACATACTTAGCTGGAAGAAGAGAAGATGAAGAGTATAGAGAACATGGAGAGGAGATAAAGAGGAAAGGGCTTGTGAGAGTTCTAAGTGCACTTCCTATGATTGGTGCGATAATCTTATTTGTCTTAACACAAGATATGACACTGCCAATGGCAATAGTGGATGAGTGGACAATGGTATTTGCAGGAGTTGCACTAGTGCAAGCAGGACTAATGCTATTATCAAGAAAAAGAGTGGAAGAAGTTGAGGAATATGAAATGACTCAGGCGACTGTATAAAAAAAGAATCTTAATAAAACAAAATAAAATACGATTAAAAAAAGTCGGATATGCATTTCCTTGTATATCCGACTTTTTGCATGTAGTTTCCACGTCGAAATCTGGAAGGAAATTACTTCCTTGTTTAGGTAGAAGCGTTTGGAGAAATATAGGAGTTTCCGAAAGATAAAATCGTATAAAAAGAATATAAAAACAAATATTGTTCGAACGTGATCGAACTATTAAAGAAAAAAATATATAAAAATACAGAAAAAACGAAAAAAAGATGATTTTGATAAGAAAACAAGGTAAAATTTAAATATAAAATAGCATTTGTTATAGAAAAGAAGTTGTTATAGAAAAATATGTTAGATGTTATGTGTGCATAATAAAGGTGAGATGAGATATGAAGAATAACTTGATTAGAAGAATTTTTGTCGAGAAAAAAGAAGAAAACAAGGTAGAAG
>CAYJHC010000038.1:0-17129 GCA_964370075.1 uncultured Oscillospiraceae bacterium
TATTTCATCTTCGCCTTCCATGATCGCTTCTTCAATTTGCTTAATTATCATTTTTATCTCCTTCTTATATTTTGCTAAAACTTATTGCTATAAGTAGCAATCCCAACATCATTATATTGTCTTTCACTATAGAGGTCAATTATTTTTAAGACATTAAGTCTATTCTAAATCTTAATCTGATTTTCACCTTTTGCTAACAGTTCAAACTTAGGCTATAAATTATATTTTACTCTTTTAGCACTTCCTAAAATCAATTTATTTTAGCAATTATTCTATTTTTGCTGCTTCTACTATTTCAGAAATTTTCTTCTGAACTTCAATACTTTTTGGCACCACTGTATTTTCTTCTAAAATCTTAATAACTTTTTCTTTTGCTAAGTCACTCATTGACTTCTTACCTTCTTCTTCCCACACTTCATATTTTTGTCTAAGCCCCAATTTAGGGGCAAACATTTCTTTTCTAAAATTTTTCAAGGTATGCTGAGAAGTAATAAACGTACCTCCCTGCCCTACCTCTTTTATCGTGTCAAAAGCAAAGCCATTTTCATCAAGTGAAAATCCTCTTTGGAGTCTTTTAACATTCCCAATGACTTCATCGCATAGACAAAGTAAATGGGCTGAGCCTGTCATTCCAAGGTCCATCATCCCACTATCGTGTATCAAATTTGAACCCGATCCTGCATACATCAAAAATTGAATCGATGTTTCCATACCAGCTTGGAAGTCAGTTTCTTTTGAATCTGTAGCTCCTGCTAAGCCAAAACAAGGCACTCCTACTCTTCTAAATATTTGAGTTGCCCCTGCATCATTTAATGACATTTCTGGAGATCCGTAAGGTGCTTGAGTGGTCCACATATCCAATACTCCTCCTCCCGCTCCACAGATAACAGGAGTTCCCGGATTAATTAATTGAGCTATTGTCAATCCAACAAAGGCATCTGCCAAACCAATCGTAAGAGCTCCTGCTAAAGTTACTGGCGCAGTCCCACCAAAGGTCATCCCAGGGGAATATACAAAAGGTAGACCTTTTTTTGAAAGATATATCAATTTGTCTAAACTTTCTTTTGGATGAACAAGTGGGGTAATTGGTTCTAAATAAGTTATGAAAAATGGTTTTTCACGTAACTTTTCATAGCTTCCAGCAACTGCTTGGCACATTTCAACTATATAGACAAGATTTCTTTCATCAAAAGCCCATGTAACAAAAGGCTTATTGCAATTATTAAGAATTGCCTCTACTTCATGTATATCCGCTAAATTTGCCTCCTTGTCTCCTACATTGCAAAGGGACATGACAAAATCAATATTTTCTAGCTGATCTGCAACCTTTGCCACTTGCTCTACATCTGATTTTCTAGCTTCTCTTCTCTCTCCTGTATAAACATCAAAAAAGAAAGGACAAGTAACTCCTGGCCCATAATAAGAGTTACGGTCAAAAAGTTCCATTGCAATATTTCCCTGTTGATCAAATATATCCACTTTTGATGGCGCAGATTCTATAGCCTTTTCAACTATTTTTCTTGGTAGTTTTACTAGTCTATCATCAACTATTGCTCCTGCATCCTTTAGTATTCGAATCGCTTCTTCATTATAAACCTTTATACCAATTTCTTCTAATAATCTATACGTGGAATCAAGTATTTTTTGCTCCTCCTCGACAGTGAGAAGGTCAAATTTAAAAGTAGTCATTTTTTCTCCTCTCAAGTTTGAAAAATAATAAACTCATATTAATATGTATTTTCCTTACAAAGTTTCATCATTTCTTCTACCTCTTTATCTGATATGTTCAAATCAAAGCAAACATTTTTAAAAGCTTCATCTAGTTTCTTTTGAATTTCTTCTTCAAGGGTTTTCGCTTTTCGGTTAACAATTTCATCAACTTTATTTATAGCTTTTTCATAAACATCATTTACTGCCAGGTCATTCCACCTTGATCTTTCTTCATAACTCATAAGTTGATCATCATAGTTATGCTCACTTTTAAATAAGGTCATTGTTTCTTTCTCTAACATATAACTTCCTGCAGGTCCAACCTTTCCTATGATACCTCTTCCTAAGTCCTCAAGACCAAAATTTATGCCTTTTTCAAAGTGCTTCAACTTGCATATCATTTCAGCATCTATTACAAGTTTTTCCGGACTCATTTCTGCCATACAATTCAAGGATCCTGGTCCAGAAATATTGTCAATTCCTGATAGAATTGCAGTATAAGCTGTTCTGCAACTTTCACTTCCAGCCTGGTAATCAACTACTTTCGAATCTGAGCTGCCCGCATAAGTGTGTGTAGGAATGCCATAATACTTTCCCATTATTCCATATCCTGCTGTAATCATATCAGACTCAATAGAACTCATTGGTGCATATGCAGTTCTCATATTAAACATACAAGGAGCACCACCAAAGACCACTGGCATTCCAGGAGAAATAATTTGTGCAAAAACAATACCACTGAGCATTTCTACAGTATGTTGAACTATAGACCCAATAATAGTCACTGGCCCTGTAATCCCAGAAATCAAAGCAGAAATAAACTCTATCGGGATACCAAACTTAGCACAGTCTATAATATTTTCTATAGCAATTTCTGACCAAGACATAGGTGACGTAACACAAATATCAAAAATCGTGTATGGTTTTTCTTTTAATTCCTTTTCACTTCCTCTGATCGCTTTTAACAATTCCACTGTTCTTGGGGTTCCATCTGCGTCAATAGCCCCTCCTATAATTGGTTTAGTTGAGTTCATTATTTCAGCATAATAGTTATACTGTTCTCCTAAAATCAAAGGAGCTTCTTCTATTACTACAGAAGTACAAACATAGTCAATTACATCTAAGCTTTCTCCTATTTTTATTATTTTATTAAAATCTTTTAAAGTCGAAGACCTTGATGTTCTATTGTCTTTTTCTAATACATTAGGAGCACAACTTCCCATGTTAAATCGGCTAACTCCATCTCCGAATTTGCTATGAAAGTTTCCATTTCTATCGTACAAGTCAAAGCTTGCTGGAGCTAATTCAATCGCTCTCTCAACTAAAGCTCTTGGCATTCGGGCCGTCTTTTTTTCCCTGTCTATTATACAGCCAGCGTTCTCTAAAATGTCTAAGGCTCTTGAATCTTTAAATGCCACCCCATTTACTTCTAGTATTGTCAACACTTCTTCATGAACTTGTTCAACTTGTTGATTTGTTAGGACCTTTAGACTAGGCATATTGTCAAATGAGTACTTTTTCATACTAATTTCTCCTCTTAAATATCCTCAGATACATAAAATATCCCAAATAACTATCATAATTTTTCTGTTAATTTTATTTTTCTATTAGCTTTCCTATCTCTTTTGCCCAATATCCCCAAGCCTCTGAAATAATCTTTCGTCCAGCATACATAGAGTTCAAACTATCATCTAAAGGAGGTGATATTTCTACTACATCGAATCCAATAATATTAATATTTGAGAAGAGTTCTTCTAACAGGGTCAGTACCATCCTAGATGTTAATCCACCAAATTGGGGTGTACCTGTTCCTCCTGCATAGGCTGGATCTAAAGCATCTATATCAAAAGTCAAGTAAACCTTTTTATAAGGTTTCATAGCTTCTATACATTGCTTGGCAATAGATTCTATGCCTTCTTTGTAGCAGTCATAAGCCGTTTTAACTTTTATATCTGTCTTTTTATACAATTCGAATTCATCTGGTTCTATGCTTCTAATTCCGATGAAAAATAGGTTCTCCAACGAGCCTATATTTTCCATTTCTAAAGCTCTTTTTTGAACGCAGCCATGAGATAACCTATCTCCACTTAAGGTTTCGCAAAGATCCATATGAGCATCAATGTGGATGATTCCAAACTCTTCATTTAAAGCATTATTAATTCCTTTTTCAACTGGAATAGTTACAGAATGATCCCCTCCTACCATTGTAAATTTAATATTATTCTTCACTAGATACTCTACATATTCTTCTACTTCTTTAAAGAGTTCATCTCTATTTTTACTGATGAAGTCTCCACTATCAAATACTGTAAATTCCTCAAAATAGCATAAACTTTCAGTGGTAGGCGTTGCTACTAAAGTATTCTTACGTAACATCTTTGGAGCTTCACTGGCTCCTCCTCTATAAGAAACCCCCTCATCAAAAGGAATTCCAAATACAACTGCATCTACTTCACTTTCTTTCATCTCCGGTTTATTTAAACTGAACCAAGCATCTTTTGATTTTGAAAATTCATCCTTTTCTCTCATTTTTTCTCCTAACACAAACGAACCTACGATCATATCTACTCAAACTACTATTTTTTTCATAACAACTTAATTATCTTGTTCTATTATTTTTACCACCATCAGCTGGTATGGCTATATACCTAACTTTATTCCCTTGAACAACCTCTCCATAAAAAGCAACCCAGAAAGGCCTATATACAGTCTCTCTTTTTGTAATATAGGCCTCATGCAATCCTCCTAAAAGTCGATGTCCTACTTTATTAGCAAGTTTTCGGGCTTTTTCTTCACCATCAACAGCTTCACAGATGAAATTTTGGACTTTTATATTATCATCTTCTTCAATTGTAACTTTTTCTCGAATTAAATTATCTGCAACTACTGCCACATTTCCAGTAGATCCATTCAAAATGACCTCCAATTTTTTTCTTAAAGGCGGTTTCTCTAATCCTTCTTTTTTTTCTCTCATTTTTTTAAAAATGCTTTTAGATTCTACCGTTTCAATCTCTAAGATTCTATACTCTATGTACCAAAGTTCTAATTTTGTTAAAGGCTTATTGAAGAAAATTAAGTTCCATAGCCAATCATTTTTCTTTTTCGCCTTAACAATCGCTTCTTCTTTAGACATTTTTATTTTTAGAGCATTAATTTCCATATTTCACCTTTACCTTAATATAGTAAATTCATAATAATAACAAGTTTATTCTTTTTCAACTTCTTTCACTTCTTTGCCTTCTTTAATTTTTTGATTTTGCATTCTAATAAAACCACCAATAGTCATTGCATAGTTAACAGTAACACAACAAACTATTATCAACAGTAGAAACGGGAATACATATCCCATTAGGAAATCAATCCTAAAGTATAATGTTACAAACATTGTCACTACTAGAAAGAAGAAAAGTAATAATAACGCTCCATCTTTTCCTTTCCACTTAATTGAATCCACAACATTTTTGCCAGTATCTACACTATCCTCATTGTTTTTTATCTTATTTTCCATATCCATTTCATTATCCTTTCTTACAAATATATTTCTAACTTGTTAGTTTATACTTCTAAGTAGCCTTGCTTGTAGATTGGCTTTCCAAAGCGGTTTCCAATAACAAAGGCAACAAATGATATAGCGAAACAAAGTGGTAACGGATTTTCTAGTGCTGGTATAGACGTTATAGGCATAAAGTAAAACACAAAATATGATCCTGCACCTAAAAGCAAGCTAAAGAACCCACCCGCAGGGGTTTTCTTTCCTTTATAAAGGAGAGCTCCTGCTACAGGCACAACTGCTCCTGCTGTCCAACTAGCCGATGTAATAAACATCATTTCGTTTGCAATAGTTAGCATATCTGATACTAAAACAGCTAAAATTCCAATTCCAACTATAGAAATTCTGGTTGCAAATAGTAATTCCTTTTGAGAACAATTCTTCTTAATTTTTCCATAAATATCATATGCAAATGTAGTTCCACCTACTAAGAAATAACTGTCTAAAGCAGATATTGCTGAACCTATAAGAGCTACAACAAAGAGAGCTTTTAATCCTATAGGCAAAGTGCTTAATTCTAAAGCAACATAACCAGGACCAGGATCCATATGAGGGTATTCTGCGGCAACTATTAGACCTGTAGCTATTAAAACAATATCCATTAATATCCATATACAAATACAGGTTAACAAAGCTCTTCTACCAGAAGCAGGCGAATCAGACGCAGAAAATCTTTGATAAAATGCGGGATCAGCATAAACTGCAAGTCCAAGTAAAGCAAAAGTTAAAGCTTCAAATAAGCCAAGGCCTCCAATAGGGTCAAGTAGCGTGTCAGCTGCATCTCCTAAAGATTTTTCGATTCCTGCAAATCCTCCTGCATCTCCCCACGCAAGAGGAACAGTGATAGCAACTGTTATCCCTAAAAAGAAAAACATCATCATATCTGTAACTGCTACACCCATAAGTCCTGATGCGACAGCAATAACAACAACAATAACGGCTACAATAATCGCAATAGTCATCCCCGATATTCCCCAAGCTACCTCTCCTACGAAACTAGCTGTAGTCAAATTTCCAAATTGAAAAGTATAAATTAACATCAAGCAAGCTCCTAAAATAGCAACTATTTTTCCATATGTTTTTTGTAACAAATCAGGCACCGTAATATCTGTTCTGATTTGCATCTTTGGACCAACCCAAAGAGCCATAGGAATTCTGCCCACATGCGCTGTTACACAATACATTAGCCACATTGAAACTCCAAAAAGTGCAAACCATTCAACTGAACCTAAGGTTCCTACTCCACCATACCAAGTAGCAACTAAGGTTCCCACAGTAAGTGCCCATGGAAGTGTTTTATTACAAACAAAAAAGCTCTCCATATCCTTAACTGTTCTAGAAAAGTAAAGAGCCACTCCTATACTTAAAGCAAATGCGATGATTACAATTATATTATCAAATAAAGTTAACATTCGGTTCTCCTTCCTTCTTAAGTATTATAATAGGTACGAGTATTTATAATGCATTAAAATAATTCTTACAGCCCCTCATGAATTATTTTATATATATACTGCTTGAGTTCCCCTTCCTCTCAAGCAGTATAATCTATAACTGTTGTTTCTTTTCTGATAATCCTTATTTTCTAAATTTCAAATATACCGCTTGTCAGACCCTGCTGCCACACAGTACATTATGATAATTTAAGTTTACTTAATTCCAGATAATTCTTTGAATTTTTCCACTGAATTAATTTTTATATCTAAGGCTTCTGCAATTTTAAACTTAGCTGGCATTCCAATATTTCTATCATCACTAGCATCTAACCCTACTACTCCAAATCCACGATCTGTCCTAAGCTCGGTCATTGTAAGTACATCTGCTAAATCCTCTAATGAAATATTTAATTTGTCTGCAACATATTTTTTAGCTTCATTGATTTTCATTTTTTTGCTCAATTGAAGTCTCATAACCATATCGCCAGCTGTTCTAACTCCATTCATACTAGCTGCTACAGAATGTGCAATCTCAGTACCTAGCGGATCTCCAACGCCCACCTACAAACCGTCGATCTTTCCTATCTCTACTAAGCATTTGTCCGCTCTAGATGAAATATCTATTGGGATAACTTCGCACATAGGTATTCCATTAACTCCCATACCTACGTCAGCATGAACAGGTATCTCTGCTACATCAGTGCAAGCTTTAATAAAAGTACAAGATCTCGCAATATTCCACGGGAATGTTTTACTACAGTTTGTGTTTACTACTGCTCCAAATATTGAGGCTCCTGCTTGTTCAACCAATTTGACTTGTTTATGAGGATATAATCCAGCAAGCCTCTCACCTTTATATTTTAGCTTACCGTGCATTCCCAGTACAAACTCTCCTGCCATACCCATAATTACAGGTAAATCTGGATACTTTTTAGTAATTTCTTCAGTTGCTTCTAGAGCTGCCAGTAAATCTGCATCACCTGCTGCTCCACAGGTATCCATCTGCATTCCATCAGCTCCTACCATATTCATTTGATCCGCTACGAAAAGCATATCTCTAACACAATGGTGCACTGCTTCTTCTTGAGCCTCTAGAGCTTCTTTGATCTTTCCCTCTGGTAGAAGTTCAGCCCAGTTATCTACTGGCCCATCTGGTTTAGTATAAAATCCAAGATTAGGCATTGCACTATAGAAAACTGGAACCGTAGTAATGTCCATTGCAGATCTCATTATCATTGCTTCTCTTTTTGCAATTCCTTTAACAGTCTTGTAGTTATAATCTTGAAGTCCAATATCTACTGAATCTGAGCAAACAATTCTCTCATTTATTAACGCCCCAGTAGATCTGTCTATAGGTAATTCGCAAACAAGATGCATTTTGATACATCCAGAGTCACTTGTAGTAACTACTGTGTCTTCTGCTTCAACTCCTACAATTTGGCCTGGAAGTTTAATTATCTCTAGAATTTTTTTCTTGTCTTCATCTGTTAATGGCTGAACCTTTCCTCTCATAACAGCATCTTCAACACCCTCTTCTATTTCTTTTATAATTTCTTCTTCCGTGAGATAAACTATACCACCGTCTCCCATTCTAGTCTTATATTTTCTTACTTCATCCATATATGACTCTCCTCTCATACTATAGCTTTTTCTTATCCCATAACTTATTATTCACATTCAATAACTTACTTTGCATTAAAAGCTTCCTTTTCTTGTGCTTCTGCTTCGCCTTCTTCAACAATGTCCCGAATCCTCTTCTGAACATCTATCGGTAGTGGCTCTGCCTTATAATTTTCAAGAATTTTAATTGCTTCCTCTCTTGCTACTTCAGAGATATCTCTTGACCCTTCACTTTCCCAGTTTCTTCTCATTTTCCTATTTATCAACTTAGTTGTGGATAAATCTGTTCTCATATGCTTCAGAGTATGCCTTTGAGACAAGTAGTTTCCAGAAGGCCCAACTGCTTTTATTACATCTAATGCAATTGTCTCTTTATTTACAGGTATTCCTTGTAAGACTCTTCTTACCATTCGTACAATTTCTTCATCTATAAGAAGTTGTTCGTAACTCATTGTCATGCCCATCTCTAGCATTCCCATTCCATAAATTACGTTACTACCTGTTACAGCTGGTAATAGTGATGTCATTGTTTTTTCGTGCCCTAATTGTTCATCAAAACATTTACTGTCCCCCTATGTTCCTCCTACATTTGTTGGAATTCCATAGTAATGTCCCAATTGCCCGACTGCAGCTCCGAACATTGCATGCTCAGGGGCTCCGACTGGAGAAGTTGCCGTTCTCATGTCCATAATCGTTGTAGAAGATCCGTATAATATTGGATTTCCTTTATTAAGGATTTGAGAGAGTACAATTCCGCCTAGAATTTCTGCATTTGTTGTTACCATAGTCCCAGCTAATGTGGCTGGCGTTGTTCCTCCACATAATCCCATTGATAAAATATCTATGGGCAGCCCATACTTTGCTGATAACATAATAATATCTGTTTCATTTTCATTAATCTCTAAAGGGCTATTAGGACAAGCACCCATAGTGATAATAGGACGTTCTTTTAGCTCCTCATAGCCTCCCATAATTGCAGCTGCCATATCTATAAACCTTTGTGTATTCTCTACACCTTCTAAGTCATGCGCAAAGTTTTTGGTAAGATTATTGAAAACCACTTCTGCTTCGTGAAGAGCTTTAACTTTTTGGTTTACATCCCCTGCTGCTACTGCTATGGAAAATACATCAACTCCATCTAATGCATCACAGAAACGGGCTACATCTGCTAAATCTTGTTTTGTAGTATCTCTAATTTCTCCTGTATAAGGGTCCTTTAGCAAGGTTCCAGTTCCAAAATTCTTATAAGCAACGTTCTTGCCTCCAACCAGAGTATCATTCTTAGGGTCTCTACCACAAAGTTTAAATTCTTCAGGGCAAGCTTCAATGCTGTCGTTTACTAAATTTTTAGGAAATCGGACTCTCTCTGTTTCTTTATCAACATCGCAACCTGCCGCACTATAGATTTCTAATGCTTTTTCTCCATGAATCTGAAGACCAAAATCTTCCATCAACTCTAAAGTTGCTTCATGAAGAGCATCTAAATCTTCATTTCTCAGAATGTGATATCCATAAATATCTTTTTCGTGAACAAATTTACCCATATGCTCCTCCTAAGTTATTTTTTTTCTAAAAAGGCTTTTGCAACATTTGTACACTCAGAAGCATCTTCTGAATAAGCTGTAGCCCCAATTTTTTCTGCCCATCTTGCAGTTACAGGTGCTCCACCTACCATAGTGATGTACTTGTCTTTTAGGCCCTTTTCTGCTAACTTATCTTCGATTTCTTTTTGTACAACCATTGTTGTTGTTAATAGTGCACTTGTTCCGATAATGTCTACATCATACTCTATTGCTTTTTCAATAATAGTATCTGCAGGAACTTCTCTTCCTAAGTCATATACTTCGATTCCAGCTGTCTTTAATAGTGAACAACAGATTCCTTTTCCGATGTCATGTACGTCACCTTCAACTGTTGCCATTATCATTTTTCCTGCTGGCTTTGATTCCTGACCTAAAGATGCTAGTTCCTCATCTACTCTTGTTGTTGCTACCTTCATTACCTCTGTAGCGAATATTAATTCTGGAAGGAATATCTCTCCTCTTCCAAATTGTTCTCCTAATTCATTGATTCCAGCACTGAAGCCTTCCTCTAATAGTTCCATAGATGTTACACCTATTTCCGCTCCCTTATCTAGAGCTTCTGCTGCCATATCCTCATCTGCTTCGATGATAGATTCAAATGCCAATTTTACTACTTCTTCTCTGTTCATAGTTTTCCCCTTTCATTTCAACAATGTTTTTATTTTTTGAATTTTCAAATAATCTTTCAGGCTATTTATCCGGCATTTCCGCTACTAATTGAACAAGACAAAGGCTATATAAAGCCCTTTCCTTTTTATTTAAAGTCTTCTTTATGGAATTTTCCTTCTTCTATTTCTTTTGCTCTTCTAGCAATAATTTCTTCATACTTATCAAGGATATATTCATCTAAAATAGGCTTAATATCTCCTTCAATTATTTCTTTTACCTTTTCACTAATAACTTCTTTTACATCTCTCTTTCCATCTAATGTCCATTGCTGGAATTGATCTCTATTAATGTAATCTGGGTACCATGTTTCTTTCTTAAAGTTCTTAGCTGTATGCTTATTTGCTATGTACTCTCCACCAGGGCCAACTTTATCAATTAAGTCTATACACAAAGTTTCTTCATTAATAGTTATTCCTTCTTGCATTCTCTTTATACACCCTGCCACGTCACTATTCATGAGTATTGTTTCTAGGCTTCCTACTAAGCCAGCTCCCAAGTATCCATTATCATGAACTAGGTTTGTTCCACCTAAAGCTGCACACATATTTGAATACATATATTCCATTCCTGCTTGTGCATCTAAAGTATTTGAATCTGTACAGCCACCTGTTCCATAACTTGGTAACCCATAATATCTTGCAAGTTGTCCAACTACCATATGCATCATTGGAAGCTCTGCACCACCATAGCAGCTAACTGATGTTTTCATGTCCATTACTGAAGCTACAATACCAAATATAAATGGTGCTCCTGGATTCTTTAGCTGATGCATTACTAATCCACTTAAACCTTCAGCGTTTCCTAGAGCTAAAGTTCCTGCTAATGTCATAGGACCTGTAGCCCCACCCATAATCCCTGAAGCCCAAGTTACAGGAATACTATACTCAGCACAAAGAAGTAATTTTTGTGTAGCTTCTTTTGTGTTTGTTAAAGGAGTAATTGGCTCTCCATATAGTCCAATTGTTGGTCTTCTCTTTAGCTCATCATATCCTCCAGCATTTACGGCTGCAATATCAATCAAAGCTTTCATATTTCCATAATCTGTAGCAGTTGTCCAGTTTGGTTTATTACAGTACTTTCTTAATGTAGTTAAATGATATAGGTCTACAATTCTGTTATCCACATCTGTTGCTAGGCCAAGACTTGCAACAAAGTCAATGTTTTTTGCTGCCTGCGTTATCTTTCCAACATTTTCTACGTCCTTAATTACTGTATCTCTAATCTCTCCTGTATAGGGATCAACAAATGAAGGAAGGTCTGTTCCTAATCCATAGTACACATTGTTTCTATATAGCTGAAGCTCATAAGAGTTGTCTATTGCACAGAAAGGTATTCTTGAAGGTGCAGATTGAATGGCTTTTTCAACCATAGCTGTAGGTATTCTAGCCCTAGTTCCATCTATGTGAGCACCACCTTCTCTTAATAATTCTAAGGCCTCATCATCTAAAACCTCTACCCCTGTTTTTTCAAGGATTTCGCACGATGCCATATGAAGTTGATGTAAATCCTCTTCTGATAAATATTCAAATACTCCACCTTTTACTACTGATTTATTTACTAACATTTTTTCCTCCTCTTTTATTCATACCGCGTATTATTCAATTCAAAATTTAACAAATATTACCTGATGGTTGCATTATATATGCAGCTTATTACCATCGTCAACATTATTCAAGACATTAAGTGAATTCTAAATCACTTACCATTTATGGGTAAATATATAAACCATTACAAAAGTCAACTTGCTTTTGACAGCCTAGTCTTTATCTATTTCATTACTTATTTCAATTTTTTTCTCATCATTTTTTTCATCTTCTAAAACTCGATTCATCCCTTTAACTGCTGAGATTAATAAGATTGTCATAATAAACAACATTGGAAAAGATGCAATTGTTGCTAACATCTTTGCTCCATCTATTCCTGAGAAGCATATCATTACCCAACCTAATACTCCAATAATTGCTCCCCATAATATTTTTATTGTAGTTGGCGGTTCTCCTATTTTCGTAGTATCCTCTTTAACACTTAATAATGCAACTGTTGAAGACATTGAGTCTGCTGCTGTTACAAAAGACAAGAAGATAACAATAATAAACACTACAATTAGTATTGTTCCTAATGGCAGTTGTTCAAAGAAAGCAAACACCGCACTTTCTTGACCATTTTCAGTTATTGCTCCTGCTATATCAAACTGCCCAGAAAGTTGGAAGTCTATTGCTGTTCCTCCAAACACTGAAAACCAAATCATAGCAAATAAAGTTGGGGCTAGTAAACATATTAATACAAATTCTTTAATAGTTCTTCCATAAGAAATTCTAGTAAGGAATACCCCTGCAACTGGTCCATATGCAACCCAAGCAGCAAAGTAAAATATCGTCCACCATCTAGTCCAATCTTCACCACTATCGGCACCAAGCCAAGTATGAATGCTTACGAATTCGCTTATATATTCTCCTGTACTTTCTAAAAATAGGCTAAGGATATACTGAGTTGGCCCTACAATAAATATAAATATTATTACTAAAGCATATAGTCTAACATTCTGGCTTGATAAGAAATTCATTCCTTTGTCTATACCAATAATGCTAGAAGTTGAATATGTTACCATTATAATTATTGCTACAATTAGCCAAACTAACGTTGTTGGTACCAAACCTGAAATATAGCTAACACCTGAAGTTAGTTGCATGATTCCTGCACCCATTGAAGCTGCCATAGTTCCAACTAGCCCAAATATACATAGACCATCAACAATTTTTCCTGGCTTGCCATAGCTTTTTTCTCCCAAGCAAAAATACATTCCAGTGGCAATTGAAATTTTTTGATTATAATTATATACTGCTAATCCAATTGGGATAGCAGCAATTATATATATTGCATAAACAGTAAGCCCCCAATGAGCAAAATTATGAGAAGTTGCCCAAAGAACTGCCTCTGGGCTAAAGGGCTCAATACCCCTTGCTGGTAACGCTAAATGTGTTATAGGTTCTGCAACACCCCAGAAAACGATCCCAATAGCAACACTAGAGCAAAGCACCATATTAAAATACTTCCAGCGACTATAATTTGGCACTGCATCTTTCCCCCCAAATTTTATTTTCCTCCAAGGGCTAACTAGTGCTACCAGTAGTAAAACTACTGCTATAAATCCAAACAGTAAATACCCCCATCCAAACCATGAAGTTATCCAGCCATAAGCACCATACATTGCTGCAGCAAAAGCCTCTTCATTTACCAAGCTAACAATTACAGCTGCCAGCAGTATGATAAATGGTGGCCAAAATACCAAGTGATTTACCTTTTTTTTAGTTTTAATTTGTTCAGTCATTTTTTTCCCTTCCCCTTTTTTTAAATAATAGTTCTCCATCAATATATAAATTCTCCACACTAATATCTTTAATATTTTCTTCTTTGCATGTCAAGATATTATCTGACAGCTGAATAAAATCAGCTTTTTTGCCTGGCTCTATACTTCCTAATATATTTTCTTGTTGAATAGAGTATGCTCCCCATATAGTGGCCCCCTTAATAGCCTCAATTCTTGTCATTCTCTGTTCTGGATGCCAGCCATTCTCTGGCTTACCTAAAAGATTCTTTCTAGTTACAGCATGGTATATGTTATGAAAAGGATTTATATCATCCACTGGGCCATCTGATGATATAGGAATAACATTTCCCTCATCTAATATGCTTCTCCAAACAGAAGCCATCTTGCACCTTTCTTCTCCTAATACCCCCTCTAAAAACTCAAACCAATTCATGTCACAGCACTGCATACATACTAAGGTTTCAGTTTCTTTTATCCTTTTTATATCTTCCTTGCAAATAATCTGTGCATGCTCAATACGATTTCTTAATTTCATTGTATTAGTTTTATTTGCCTTTTCATATACATCTAGAACTTGCTTTACTGTCCTATCCCCGATTGCATGTATCATCATTTGGAACCCTGCATTGTTAGCTTGAGTTGTATATTCTAGCAGTTGTTCATCCGTATATGAGGGAAATCCATAAGAATCATTACTTCCCTCATAAGGTTCCATAAGCCAAGCCGACTCCCCACTCATAGCACCATCTCCAAAAAGCTTCACCCCTGTAACAAATAAATGTTCATTATTTTCTACTATTGGCCCTTTTGAAAAATATTCTCCCAGTGCATTTTTCACAGTTTCTTCAGTCTCTAAAGGTCTTGAAAAGAATGGATCTACTAGTAGCACCCCGTTATATCTAAGCTTTATGTCACCTTCTTTTTGAAGCTTCGATATAATCTCAATGTCATGACCTCCAACTCCTGTATCCACTGCAGTTGTGATTCCATTTTCAAAATATAAATCTTGAACCTTAATCAAAGTCTTTTTTCTTGTCTCATAGGAATATGTGTCCATAATATCTGAAATAAATGTTCTTGCTACATCTACAAGTACACCTTGAGGCTCTCCTTCTTCATTCTTCGGAATGCTTCCTCCTTTTGGTTCCACAGTATCTTTCGTAATGTTTGCTCTAGCTAAAGCGTTAGAGTTTACCCAAGATACATGCCCACAAGAACTATCTAGAGCAACTAAGTGGTTTGGTGCTACCTTATCTATATCTTCTTTACGTGGAAAAGATGAATCTTCCCAGTTAAATCGATGCCATCCTCGCCCTGTTATCCACTGTCCTTCTGGAATCTCTGTTCCTTTAATTCTAATTTCTTCTAATATTTCTTCCTTCGTCTTCCCTGTACAGTCAATTGTCAAAATTGTATCCGCCATATAAGTGTAATGTATATGGCTTTCAACTATACCTGGCATTACTGGAGCTCCATTTAAATCTACTATCTGACAATCTCCAGATACTGTTTCTAAAACTTCTGAAGTAGTGCCAACCAGCGTAATAATTCCATTCTCAACTACAAAAGCTTCCGCATTTGGGAGCTTATCATTAACTGTAATTATATCTCCGTTTATAAAGGCTTTTTGCATAGCTAATCTCCTTATCTAAGTAAAGTGCTTATTTCACTCCATAAAATTCTTCATGTTCTTTGATTAACCTGTCAAACTTACCTGAAAGTTCTTCATTAATAAATACTGGTGGGTCATTCTCAATTATTTCTTTTGCTTTTTCTCTAAGTTTTTCTTCCATTGTAATTGACCCATTATCTGTCCAAATCATATGTCTGTCTCTATTCATAAATTTAGGTAAAAAGTATTCTTTTTTAAACTTTCTAACTGTTTCTTTCTCTGTTAAGAAAGTGCCTCCATGTCCTACTTTTTCAATAGTATCAAAGGAAAGGGTTTCCTCTGATATTTCTATTCCTTTTTCATATCTTTTTGCAAACTGTATGATTTCATCTGCCGCTAATATAGATTGTAAACTTCCCATCTGCCCAGCACCCATATATCCATTGTCATGATTAAAGTTAGTTCTCCCATGAATTGCGCACATTACTGAATACATTGCCTCTGCTCCAAATTGTAGGTCACATTCGTTAGAGTCGCTAGCCCCAGAAATCCCAAAACTTGGGAGCTTATAAAACCTTCCCATTTCCCCTACGAATATATTCATTAATGGAAATTCAGGCCCTCCATATGCACTTATAGTAGTTTTCATGTCCATGATTGAAGATGCTATACCATACATGAAAGGCGATCCTTTTCTTTTTAATTGATGAATTACTAGTCCTGCAAGGCACTCCGCATTACCTAACGCCAAAGTACCCGCCAAAGTAACTGGGCCAGTTGCTCCTGCAATTATACCTGACGTATATGTGATTGGCACTCCATACTCAGCGCAAAGTAATAGTTTCTCTGTGGCTTCTTTTGCATTAAGCAAAGGAGATATCGGCTCTGCGTAATGAACCATTGTAGGCTTTGCTCTTAGTTCTTCATAGCCTCCTGCCTGCTCCGCCGCCATATCAATTAACCCTTTTAAGCTATACACATCTGTTGCAATTGTAAGATTTGGTTTATTTGAGTATTTTCTCATCGCCTTAAAATGATACATATCTGACACTCTTGGATCCTTGTCGTTTGATAAAGCAAAAGGTGCTATCCAATCTATATTTTTACAAGCATGCCCAACCTTAGTTGCATCTTCACAGTCCTTTAACACTGCATTTCTAATTTCTCCTGTATATAAATCACAATAATCTGGCATATCTGTTCCTGTGCCAAAATATACACTGTCAGGAACCATTTTCATTTCTTCTGTTCCATCTGAGGTGAAGAGGGAGAACTCTCTTGGAGCTGTTTCTAATGCTTCTTTTACTAAGGATTCATCTATTTTTACTAAGTCTCCCTCAATTGTGACACCTGCACCTTTTAGTAATTGTACTGCTTCTTCACAAAATACTTTTACACCAATATCTTTCAATATTTTCATTGATGTATCATGTAATAATTGCTTTTCTTTCTCTGTCCATCTACTATGATCAATTCTACAAAGTCCATCCATCCCTAATCCCATAATTATTCCTCCAATAAATTCATTGCATAAAAAAAGTTGCATCTATCGATGCAACTTAATTAATTCATTAATTAACTAACTAAAGTTTTCTCAATAGCTCCTTCACTAGTCCATCCAGTG
>CAYJHC010000039.1:0-16263 GCA_964370075.1 uncultured Oscillospiraceae bacterium
TATCAAATAAAAAAGCGTACATATATGTACGCTTTTTCTTTAACTTATTTATTTTTGAGAATTATCACATTAGTAGACTTAAGGTGTTGGGTCAGTCTCAGGGTCAGTCTCAGGATCAGTTTCAGGATCAGTTTCAGGATCAGTCTCAGGATCTACAGGCGGGTAAACTGGTAATTCAAATCCTGGAGGAGCCGGTAGGTAGGATCCATCATTATGGGTCGGGCAATAGTATTGGCCAAATTCATCCTCAGAAGTTATATATTTGCTTTCTGTGTCTGTGCATAATGGAGTAGCTAAATAACCTGATACTTTACAAATATTAACTTTTGTTGCTGAGGCCACGCCGTTTTGTGTCCCCGATATAAAGTACTCCCCTTTGGAACTAACTACATTGTCAGGCATAGATGGATAGTCGCCCCCCATGCCAGCTACAATTTGGCTCATTATATCGCCCCAGAAGCCAGCGGCAAAACTACCGCCAGAACTTAATGAAATATTAATATCAGAGCCTACCCAAATGGCTGCGGAATACTGAGGGGTTACACCACAGAACCACATGTCATATCTATCACTAGTTGTACCTGTTTTTCCTGCTGTTTCTACGCCTGAAATAAGAGCTCCAGGGGCAGATGTGGTTACAACGTCTCTCATTATATCTCTTATTATGAAAGCTACACCAGGGTCAATAACTTGAGTTTTTGTTTGTTCGGGAGTATCTAATATAATATTACCCTCGCTGTCAAGAACTTGGGTATACGAAATTGGTTCAACTAACACCCCGTCGTTTGCAAATACTCCATAAGCAGAGGCCATTTCTAAAGGTGAAGTTCCATATGTCATACCTCCTAAAGCCAAAGCTGCAGAGTTAAGATCACCATAGGCAGCATCTTCTACAACCGTCGTAATTCCAAAATTTTTGAGCTGTTGAACTGCATTATCTACACCGACATGGTTAAATACTCTAACTGCAACTGTATTGGCAGAAATAGTGAATCCGTTACGTAATGTCATAGTACCACTGTAGCTACGGTTAAAGTTAACAGGCCAAGTTCCACCATTAAGCGGAGCGTCATTAATCAATGAAGCTGCTGTAAAATAGTCACCAAATAGCTCTGAATGATCATCACTATCAAAGTCTGTAAAGGTCATTGGGCTTCCGGCTTCGGCAGCATCAGCTCCTAGTTGTAATGCTGTTGAATATACTGATAAAGGCTTAATACTTGATCCTGGCTGTCTGGTGTTGGTAGCTCTATTATATAATAAGCTACCGGTAATACCTCTTCCACCAACCATTCCTTTTATTTGTCCTGTTTTATAGTCAGTTATAACCATTGCTGATTGAGGTTGAATTACCTCTTGCTGCATTAAATAATTTCCTTTGCTTACTACATAACTACTACCTGAAGGAACAAAGAAATCTGGATAATCCGTAAAGAATGAAGCAGAAACTACAATATTTCCATTGGCATCCATAGTTTTATAGTCTTGAGGGATTAGCAAATATCCTGTTTCAATAGTGTGAAGGTCTCCATCTCGGTGCACGTATAAAGGTTTGAATTCAACACTATAGTCTACAGCGCCATTCACAGTAGTTTCATAGAACCTAAGTCGTTTCCCTGCAAGCAAAGTTAAATTCCCCTCTTCATCTAAGGTGTATTCACTACTGTTTAAAGTGAATTTATCACCTTGAATGTAAGTCGATAGTGGGAACAGTATAGCATTTCCTTCTGCATCAACAATATTGTCACTTGAGTCATATTGGATGCCGGTTAAATAAGGATAGTTGCTGTCATTTTCAAATTCTTCTAAGATTGTTGACTGGGCCTTTTGGTTTAGTGTGGTGTAAATTTGAACACCACCACCATAAACTAGTTGGTAAGCTTGATCGCTAGTGTACCCTGCAGCTTCTAAGTCATCTAATACTTCAGCTACAGCGTAATCACCTAGATAGGTGGCTACCCCTGGATTAGTTGAAGTGACAGGGTTTATGCTATCTTGTAAATCGGCTGCTAAGTTGGCAGCTAAAGTTTCTTCATCTATATAGCCTTGGGCCGCCATGTTCTGTAATACTAAGTTTCGTCTATCAAGAGTAGCATCTCCATTATATAGAAATACTGATGTACCTGACTCGTCTAAGATATCATTTGGATCTATTGATGAATCAATATGACTTAAGTCAACTTGTTGAACTAAGGCATTAGAAGTAGGGGAGGTAGGTATTGCAGCAAGAGAGGCAGACTCTAATACTGACAATTCAGTTGCTGGTTTTGAAAAATATGCTTGGGAAGCAGCCTCAATACCGTATGAATTATACCCTAAGAATACTGTGTTAAGATAAGCTTCAATAATTTCTTCTTTGGTTAAGGTCGCCTCTAAAACTGCAGCATAATAGGCTTCTGAAACTTTACGGCTATATGATCTTACCGTCATGGTTTCGGTAAGATATACGTTTCTTGCTAGCTGCTGAGTTAAAGTACTTGTTCCAGAAATATCTCCGCCGCCAAAAATACTCTCTACTATAGCTCCAATAATCCTGGTGAAGTTGAACCCGCTATGCTCCCAAAATGTTTTGTCTTCTATTGCTACAATTGCATTTATCATATTTTCAGGGATTTCTTCGTAGTCTATAATTACTCGGTTACCTTCGCTAAACGAGATGTTTCCTATTTCATTTCCTGCATCATCATAAAGAGTAGATGTTTTATCTAGGGTATCGTATAAATTAGTTGGATCTATTTTTGGCGTAACAGCAAATACATTTGCTGCAAAAAATGCTCCGAAACAAAAACAAAGAATCATCATATAAAGGAAAAATTTAAACACTTTCTTTTTTCGAGAGTTTGGAGGTAAAATTGAATCTTCTCTATTTAAATTATTATTTAATCTATCGTAAAGTGAAGTAGTGTCCCCATCAAAAGAAGCAATTGCTGCGTTATTGGCTCCAGATATATTGGCATCTATGAAAGCGTCCATATCTGAGTTTTTATAAGTTACATACTTAGGAGGTATGGTGTTTTTATTTGCAGCAATAGCTTCTGCTACTGCTTTTTTGTCGATACTTTGAGTAGTCGTAGGACTTTTTTCTTCTTCATTAATATAGGCTGTAGGATTAAAGGGCTCAATTACAATTTCTCCTTTTTCAGATGTTGTTTTATCCGCCTCTGCTTTTACAGTTTCTTCAGCAACGCTAGAGTTTATAGACGTTACTTTTGGTGTAGCAGCACTAGAAATAATAGAACTTTTTTCTTGTTCAGAAATTTTAGAATCAGAAAGAACTGCCTCTGGAGAAGAAGTAAATGGTGTGATTTTTATTTCTTCCGGATTTATTGCCGGCTCCTTTAAGTTTGAATCTTGTTTATCTAAGTTAGGGTTAAGTGACTTTAAAAAATCGTCATTGTCTAAGCTGGAGTTTGAGTTAATTGGTTTTTCTTTAAAACTAGGTAAGTTAGGGTTACTATCTTTGATGGTAGGCTCTAGGCTATTAAAGAGTTCGTCTAAAGTGTCGTCTTTAAATATATCATTGCCAGTGGATACTTTTTCATAATCAGTATTTGATGTTTTGGATGAGTTTAAAGAATTACTATCAAATAGTGAATTTAAGAAGTCATCATTGGCTAAAGTGGACGAATTATCATTTGATTTCGTAGTGGTAGTTGTATTTTCGTATGAATTATACAAATCATTATTTTTGTTTATATTGCTCAAAATTGTTACCTCGTATTTCATTTTTCTTAAGAATATTACCCCATATTATACCATATTATAAGGGGAAAGGCAAAAAAGTATTCTAGGCCGCAAGGTGCAATAGTTATTGATTATTGAAAAAGTTGTAGAGAATAGTGAGATATTTTTGTACAAAGAGATTAGAATCATTTTCTAGGAAACACGAGTAATTTATTAATATCTGGTGTATAATAAATATGTATGTCAAAAAGTGATGATGAGTAATCTGAAATGTAAAGATATACCAATTTTCTTGACAGTATGGAGATGAATATGTTTAAAATAAAATCTGAATTTTTACCAAGTGGCGATCAGCCAGAGGCAATAGATAAATTAGTAAATAGAATAAATAGCGGAGAAAGCAATATGGTGCTTTTGGGCGTAACGGGTTCAGGGAAAACATTTACCATGGCGAATATTATTGAGAGAACTAATAGGCCAACCTTGATTATATCGCATAATAAAACGTTGGCAGCCCAGCTACATGGGGAGTTCAAAGAGTTTTTTCCTGATAATGCAGTTGAATATTTTGTTTCATACTATGACTATTATCAGCCAGAAGCATATGTCCCTTCAACAGATACATATATAGAAAAGGACTCAAATATAAATAGTGAAATAGAAAAGCTTCGCCATTCAGCTACAGGAGCTTTGGCAGAGAGAAAAGATGTGATTATAGTTGCAAGTGTTTCTTGTATTTATGGATTAGGATCACCAATAGACTATGAGACGCAAATGCTAAGCTTAAGGCCAGGCATGGAAAAGTCTAGAGATGTGATTCTCAAGAAACTTGTAGATATTCAATATAATAGAAATGATATTGAGTTTGATAGGGGAACTTTTAGAGTAAGGGGAGATATAGTAGATATATTCCCAGCTGGTGCAGAAAATCCTGTTCGCATAGAATTGTTTGGAGATGAAATAGAATCTATAAGGGAGTTTAATTCTATTACTGGAGAAATCATAGGGCTAAGGCATCACGTTGCCATTTATCCTGCCTCTCATTACGTCACAAGCAAAGAAAAAATGGAGGCGGCTTTAATTAGTATAGAAAAAGAGTTAGAAGATAGGCTGGTTTGGTTTCAAGACAGGGGTATGCTTTTAGAGGCACAAAGAATAGAACAAAGAACTAGATACGATTTAGAAATGCTTAGAGAAATTGGACAATGTAAGGGGATTGAAAATTACTCCAGACATTTAAATGGTTTAGAGCCTGGAACTAGGCCGTATACTTTGATGGATTATTTCCCAGAGGATTACCTTGTGATTATTGATGAATCTCATGTGATGATTCCACAGCTTAGAGCTATGTATCATGGAGATAAATCAAGAAAGGAATCTCTAGTTGAATACGGGTTTAGATTACCGTCTGCTTTAGATAATAGACCGCTAAAGTTTACTGAGTTTGAAGAAATGGTAAGCCAAGTTTTATATGTTTCGGCAACTCCGGCTCCATATGAACTTGAGGAAAGCGGAGGCGTTAGTGCTGAACAGATTATTAGACCAACAGGGCTTCTAGATCCAGAAATCTCTCTAGTACCAACAGAGAATCAAATTGATCATTTAATTGGAGAAATTTATGAAGTAACAAAGAAAGGCTATAGAACTCTTGTTACAACTCTTACAAAAAAAATGGCAGAGAGTTTAACGGGATTTTTGGAAGAGGCGGGTGTTAAAGCTAAATATCTTCACTCAGATATAGATACATTAGAAAGACTTGAAATATTAAGAGATTTAAGGCTTGGGCATTTTGACGTGTTAGTAGGAATTAATCTTCTCAGAGAAGGTTTAGATATTCCAGAAGTCGGATTAGTAGCTATTTTAGATGCTGATAAGGAAGGATTCTTACGTACTGAGACATCTCTAATTCAGACAATCGGAAGGGCAGCAAGAAATGTAGACAGCAAGGTTATTATGTATGCTGATAGAGTAAGTGGAGCAATGAAGGCTGCAATGGACGAGACAGAGAGAAGAAGGGGAATCCAAGAAGAATATAATATTAAGCACGACATTACTCCGGAAAGTGTAAAGAAGTCTATTAGAGATGTAATTGAAGCTACCAAGGAAGAGGATGACAAAACTAAACTTGGCAAATATAGTGACAGGACTCCAGAAGAACTTACAAAAAAAGAATTGATAGACTATGTTAAGCTTCTAGAAAAAGACATGAAATTAGCTGCAAATGAACTACAATTTGAAAAGGCTTTAGAGCTTAGAGAAAAGCTGTTTGAATATAGAGAAAAACTTAAGGGATAATTTACTCTTTCATTCTTTGGAGAATACTTCATTAAGAGGAGACTTTGAGTAATGTAAAATACTAATATAAATAGTGAAAACTAAATTAAAATAAAAGACAAAAGGAGCAAGATGAGCGATGGCAAAAGACTTAATAATTACAGGAGCTAAAGAACATAATTTGAAAAATGTAGATTTATTAATACCTAGAGATAAGATGGTGGTGTTTACTGGGCTTTCAGGTTCAGGAAAATCTTCTCTTGCTTTTGATACAATCTATGCAGAGGGGCAAAGAAGATACGTAGAAAGCCTTTCTGCTTACGCTAGGCAGTTTTTGGGACAGATGGAAAAGCCAAACGTAGAGTCGGTTGAAGGCCTTTCTCCCGCAATTTCAATAGACCAAAAAACTTCAAGCAGAAATCCTAGATCAACAGTAGGTACAGTTACAGAAATACATGATTATTTAAGGCTACTTTTTGCCAGGGTAGGAGTTCCTCACTGTCATATTTGCGGAAGGATTATTCAAAGTCAAACAGTAGATCAGATTGTAGAAGAAATATTAAAAAAAGAGGGAGGCTCAAAGGTAGTAATATTAGGACCAATTGTAAGACAACGAAAGGGAGAACATGAAAAAATTATAGATAAAATCAAAAGGGAAGGCTTTACGAGAGCTAGAATAGATGGCGAAATCTATGATATTACTGAAGAGGAAGTGAAGCTAGAGAAAAATTTTAAACATTCAATCGAAGTTGTGGTAGATAGATTGGTAATTAAGGAAGGTATAGAAAGTAGACTAGCGGAGGCCGTGGAATTAGCTCTTAGCCATGGTGATGGGCTAATGATAGTTCAGGTAATTGATGGAGGTGAAGAACTTTACTCTACTAAACTTTCTTGTCCAATTCATGGATCAAGTATAGAAGAACTTGAGCCGAGAATGTTTTCATTCAATACTCCTTATGGGGCTTGCCCAGATTGCTCTGGTCTTGGCTTTATGTCACATATGGATGAAAGTTTAATAATTCCAAATAAAACAATATCAATAAATGAGGGAGCTTTATCTAATATCCTTAATAGTGTTGAACTAGGCGGGTTTTATAGTCAAATGATCAATGCTCTAGCTGAAGAACATAAAGTAGATTTATCTCTTCCTTTTGAAGACCTTCCAAAGAAATTTGTAAAAGAACTTCTTTATGGAACTGATGGTAGAAAGTTATATTATACATATACAAGCAAAAGCTCTGGCCGAAAATCAGAAATGAACTATGCTGTTGAAGGGTTAATAAACAATATGAAGAGGAGATATATTGAAACAACCTCTGATTATATGAAGGATAAGATGGAACAGTTTATGTCGCAGAAAACATGTACGTCGTGCATGGGAAAAAGACTAAAGCCTGAAGTTTTAGCTGTAAAAGTATATGACAAAAATATTGCAGATATTTCAGATATGCATATTTTGGAAGCTTTTTCTTATGTTGAAGACTTGGAAGGAAAAATGACAGAAAAAGAAAAGATAATAGGTGAGCAAATATTAAAGGAAATTAAGGGTAGGTTAGGTTTCTTAGTGAATGTTGGACTTGATTACTTAAACCTTTCTAGAGGGGCAAGCACTCTTAGTGGAGGTGAATCGCAGCGGATAAGACTGGCTACTCAAATCGGATCAGGATTGGTAGGAGTTCTTTATATTTTAGACGAGCCTAGTATAGGTCTTCACCAGAAAGATAATGAGAAATTATTGGCAACCCTTAGAAGGTTGACAGATTTGGGAAACACTTTGATAGTAGTAGAACATGATGAAGATACAATAAACTCTGCAGATCATATTGTAGACATTGGTCCACTTGCAGGAATTCACGGAGGTGAAATTGTAGTATCTGGCACTCTAGAAGATGTATTGAAGTCAAAAGATTCCATTACAGGTAAATATTTAAGAGGAGAGAAAACTATTGAAGTTCCAAAAGAAAGAAGAAAAGGAAATGGGAATTTCATTAAAGTAGTTGGCGCTGAAGAGAATAATTTAAAAAATATTGATGTGAGTTTCCCGTTAGGAATGCTTGTTTGTGTAACAGGAGTTTCTGGCTCTGGGAAAAGTAGCTTGGTGAATGAGATTCTATATAAAGGGGTTTCTAGTATAGTAAGCAGAACCAAGGAAAAGCCAGGTCGATTTAAGAAAATGATAGGCCTAGAAAACATAGATAAGGTTATAGACATTGATCAATCGCCTATAGGGAGAACGCCTAGGTCAAATCCGGCAACTTATACAGGGGTTTTTGGGCATATTAGAGAACTTTTTGCCCAACTTCCAGAAGCAAAGATTAAAGGTTATAATAAAGGCAGATTTAGTTTTAACGTAAAAGGAGGAAGATGTGAAGCTTGCAGTGGAGATGGTATAATTAAAATTGAGATGCATTTCCTTCCAGATGTATATGTTCCTTGTGAAGTCTGTAAAGGAAAGAGATATAATAAGGAAACCTTAGATGTTAGATATAAGGGGAAAAATATATTTGAGGTTTTAGATATGAATGTGTCTGAAGCTCTCGACTTTTTTGAAAATATTCCTTCTATAAAAAGGCAATTAGAAACACTGGAGGAAGTAGGCCTTGGATATATTAAGTTGGGGCAACCTTCGACGCAGCTTTCAGGTGGGGAAGCACAGAGAATAAAGATTGCTTCAGAGCTTTCTAAGAGAAGTACAGGTAAGACTTTGTATATCTTAGATGAGCCAACAACAGGCCTCCACTTTGCAGATGTGGATAAACTGTCAAAAGTCATTGATAAATTAGTAGATAATGGCAATAGTGTTATTGTAATTGAGCATAATTTAGATATAATAAAAAGAGCAGACCATATTATTGACCTTGGTCCTGATGGAGGAATTAGGGGTGGTACTATACTAGTAGAAGGAAGCCCAGAAGAAGTTGCAGCTTGTAAGGTGTCTTATACAGGAAAATTTCTTGATAGAATGTTTAAAAGTAAAAAGAAATAGAGGAAATAATGAAAATTGAAGCCGGAAAAGTGGCCATTTCAAAGAAGGAAAGAGGAGTTGCCCACCTATTAATGTTTTTTTTAGTAATAAGCTGGGGGATAGAATATTCTATGGCTAAGATTGCCCTTACTGTTTATGAGCCAATACAATTATTATTCTTGAAGTATTGTATTGGGATATTTGTGTTTATAATTATGAAATTTATAAACAAAGTTAAGTGGAAAATAAAGAAAAGCGATATTCCGATTTTTATACTATGTGCACTGTCAGGAGAAATTTTATATTACTGGTGTGAATATGCGGCATTAGATTATATTTCGGTCTCTATGGTAACAATAATGCTTACATTTGTTCCTATACTTTCTATTGGAATAGAAAGGGTATTTTTCAAAATTAAAAGCAATTGGAAGATAAACGTAGGAGTTTGTATAAGCATAGTAGGAGTTGTATTTATTATAGGATTAGACTTCGATACTCTAAATGAAAGGACTATGATTGGATATGCACTATGCCTAGGGGCTATAATAGCTTGGAACGTATATAATTTTGTGACCAGCAAACTTAGAGGGGACTACCATACAATAACTGTTGGAATGACACAATTAATTTGTACTGCTATGATAGCAGCTCCAATTGCCTTAAGAAATTTACCAATTGAAGAAATGGGAAAGCCTGAAATAATAGGGTCTACTCTGTATCTTGGTATTTTTGCTGCAGGATTAGGTTTTTTCTGTTATATATTTTCTGTAGGAAGGTTAGGGCCGACTACCAATGCGGTATATTCTGTGTTTATGCCAGTTTCTGCTACTTTCTTTGGTTGGCTATTGATTGGGGAAACTGTTGGAATTTTTCAGGTTATTGGAGGGATCATTGTAATCTCTGCAGGCCTATTTGTAATTAAAGAAAAAGGGAAATTAGATCAAGCCAGAATGGTAGCTAGTGCAAACTCTCAGGAACCGCTTAAAAATGAGTAGTAACATCTTATGAATTTACTTTAGTTATGTGAGGGTGAGCAGAAAGTGGATAAGAAGGGCTAGCATGAGATGAAAAAGTTTCAAACTGCAAAAAAATTATTTCCAAAGGGGAAAGAATAAATAAGAGTTTGATAGAGTTGATATGAAATGTATGGGGAAATGAGATTATTTTAAAAGGGCAAATGAAAAGTAAGAAACGATATGAATTTATTAATTAAGATTATACGATTAGTAAGTCTGGGTATTTTGAAAATATTTAAATGAATGGAGGCTATTTGTGGTAGAGAGAATGAACATGACTATGGTGACAGACTTTTATGAAGTGACTATGGCAAACGGATTCTTAAAAAAAGGTATGGAAAATAAAATAGGGTATTTTGATTTGTTTTTTAGAAAAATGCCTGATGGAGGTGGATTTGCAATAATGGCTGGGTTAGAGCAGCTTATTGAGTACATTAAAAACCTTACTTTTACTGAAGACGATATAGAATATTTAAGAGAAACAAAAATGTTTGATGAAGACTTTTTACGTTATCTAGAGGGTTTTAAATTTGAATGCGATGTTTGGTCAATGAAGGAAGGGACACCGATTTTTCCAGGAGAACCAATAGTTACTGTGAAGGGACCAATTCTTCAAGCTCAGTTTATTGAAACCATGTGTCTTCTACTTATAAATCACCAAAGCCTAGTTGCAACTAAGGCAAACCGAGTAGTACGTGCTGCACAAGGAAGGCCTATAATGGAGTTTGGAACAAGGAGAGCCCATGGTATTTCTGCGGCTGTATATGGCGCTAGGGCTGCATATATTGGTGGCTGTGTAGGAACAGCTTGCGTAATGGCTGATAGAGAGTTTGGAATTCCAGCTTTAGGTACTATGGCTCACAGCTGGGTTCAAATGTTTGATACAGAGTATGAGGCATTTAAAGCTTATGGAGAAGTATATCCAAATAACTGTACTTTTTTAATTGATACATATAATGTTCTTAAGTCAGGGCTACCGGCAGCAATTAAGGTATTTAAAGAATTAAAACCAGCAAAAATGGGGGTAAGAATTGATAGTGGAGATATTACATATCTAACTAAGCAGGCAAGGAAGATGTTAGATGACGCTGGACTTGAGGAGTGCACAATTATTGTATCTAACTCAATGGATGAATATGTGATTAGAGAATTATTGGTTCAAGGTGCTAAAATTGATAGTTTTGGTGTTGGTGAAAGGTTGATCACCTCAAAATCGGAACCTGTATTTGGTGGTGTGTATAAGTTGGTTGCCGTCGAAGAAAATGGGGAAATAAAACCCAAAATTAAGCTAAGTGAAAATATAGAGAAAATAACAAATCCTCATTTCAAAGAGGTTTATAGGCTCTTTGACAATCAAAGTGGAAAGGCTCTTGCAGATGTGTTGACGATAGCAGGGGAAGGGGCGCCAGAAGACAAGGGTGAAGGATATGAAATCTTTGATCCCGAAGCAGTTTGGAAAAGGAAAAAGCTTGAAAATTTTACGGCTGTAAATATTATGACAAAAATATTTGACAATGGTAACTGTGTTTATGAATGTCCTTCTATTGAAGAAATCAAACAGTATTGCAAAACGCAAATAGATACACTATGGGAAGAAACATTAAGATTTGAAAAACCACAGACCTATTATGTGGACCTCTCTCAAAAGTTGTGGAAACTAAAGACTGACTTGCTAACATGTCCTTTAGGAAAATAAAAATATAATTGATATAAATAGGCACTAAAAGTGCCTATTTAATTTATGGAAAAAATGCTATAGTTAATATAGTATAGAGGAGGTTGTTTTAGAGCAAGAACAGTTTTAAAATAGTGATAAAATGAATGGGATATGCAATTATAATTTAATAAGGAAGTTTTGTCTAATACTAGTAGTGCTGGTACTAATTGTAGGCGTTGGTTTTTTTACAGTCTGCTTAGCAACTGAAACTACAGAAGTACCAGAATCAGTAAAAACTGTTGTAGAAGAAATTGCACCTACGCTAGATGAAGAAGAAAATAAAGTAATCGAAGAAAGCGAAGTACCATTAAGTGGGGCAGAAATTGAGAGCCCTTTTACGAATTTAGTCTTGGTTAGTCTTGGAGTGTTTGTGTTACTACTAGGGGTAGTTATGATGATAGGAAATAGAGAGTTAAATAGAGAGAATTGATATCTTAAATGACTCCTTTAAAGATTTTTGTTAAAGTTAAAAGCCGCTGAATGTTCAGCGGCTTTTTTGATGGTTATATTGTTATTTAAGGGAATAACCCTTATGGATTGCTATAAAATATTAGAGCAATTAAGAACGTTTTTAATCTTGTGTTGGACCATATTTCTAATGGCATCTCTAGCAGGGCTTAGATATTTTCTTGGATCAAATTCGCTTGGGTTTTCTGCTAAGTATTTTCTGATTTCAGCAGTCATTGCAAGTCGTAGGTCCGTGTCGATATTTACTTTACAAACTCCATATTTAGTAGCTTCCAGTATCATTTCTTCAGGAACTCCTTGAGCGCCTGGGATATCTCCGCCGTATTGATTGCATAGTTTTACGAATTCAGGAAGTACAGTTGAGGCTCCATGTAAGACTAATGGAGTATTTGGAATTAAAGAATGTATTTTCTTTAATCTTTCATAATCCAGATAAGGGTCTCCTTTGAATTTATATGCACCATGACTAGTTCCGATTGCAATTGCTAGAGAATCTACACCGGTTCTTTCAACAAATTCTGCTGCTTCATCAGGATCTGTAAAAGTAGCAGAACGAGCATCTACTTTGATGTCATCTTCAACTCCTGCTAGTTTTCCAAGCTCGGCTTCTACAACTACTCCTTTTGAATGGGCGTATTCTACTACTTCTTTTGTAAGTCTAATATTTTCTTCAAAAGAATGTTTAGAGCCATCGAACATTACAGAAGTAAAACCATCATCTACACATTTCTTACAAATATCAAAGTCCTCGCCGTGATCAAGATGAAGGCAAACATCTACCCCTGTATCAATAATTGCAGCCTCTACTAATTTAGTTAAGTAAGCTGGTTTTGCGTATTTTCTTGCTCCGGCAGAAACTTGAAGGATTAGCTGAGTTTGTTCCTTTTGAGCTGCTTCTACAATACCTTGTATAATCTCCATATTATTTACATTGAAAGCACCGATTGCATAATTTGATATTAGTGCCTTTTTGAACATCTCTGTTGATGTGATTAATGCCATAATTCCCTCCTTATAATAATAGATGTAACCTGTGTTTTTTATGCTTAAGGATATTCCTCATAACATATAATATAGCACAAATCTTACAATCTTTCCACAAAATATGATATAATATAAAAATGGTTAAAGAAAAAATAAATATAAATGATGGAGGTCAAAGGCTTGACCGGTATTTAAAAAAAGCTTACAAAAAAGCCACCTTAAGCTACCTATATAAAATGATTAGAAAAGATGTAAAGGTAAATGGGAAGAAGCAAAAAGAAGATTACATTCTTCAAGTAGGGGATGAAATTACAATTTATATTTCAGAAGAAAAACATGTTTCGCTGTCAAAATCTAAGGAAGAAAGAATTAAAGAAATAAAAAGAACATTTGACATAGTATTTGAGAACGAGAACCTTCTTATTGTTGAGAAACCCTTTGGACTTTTGACCCATGGAGATGGAAAAGAAAAGAAAAACACCCTTTCTAATCAGGTGTTAACTTATTTAATTGCAAAAGGTGCATATGAGCCTAAAAAAGAGAAAACCTTTGTGCCAGCCCCCTCGAATAGGCTAGATAGAAATACAACAGGGCTTGTAATTTTTTCTAAAAACG
Source organism: uncultured Oscillospiraceae bacterium (assembly GCA_964370075.1). Taxonomy (GTDB): domain Bacteria; phylum Bacillota; class Clostridia; order Peptostreptococcales; family Anaerovoracaceae; genus CAYJHC01. The sequence continues at coordinate 13,724 of CAYJHC010000039.1, forward strand.
CTAAAAGTGGAAGAACTATCAATGAGGCAATTAGGGAAAGAGATTTAATTAGAAAGTTTTACTTAACCATTGTAAAAGGTTACCTAGATAAAGAACTTTGCTTAAATCATTGGATGATAAAAGACCAAGAAAAAAATATTGTTACGGTTTCTGAGGATGATTTTGGTGGTGTGGGTAAAGAAATAATAACAAAGGTTAAGCCATTAAAATCTAATGGGGAATTTACTTTAGTGGAAGTAGAAATTCCGACAGGAAGAACTCACCAAATCAGAAGTCACCTGCTTAATGCGGGGTATCCATTAATTGGTGATCCTAAATATGGAGATAAGAATACGAATAAATATTTTCAAGAGGAATTCAAGTTAAGTGCACAGCTTTTGCATGCATATAAATTAGAATTTGCAGAAAACTTAAAAAGAGAATTACATTTAGATAATAGTAATATAAAAGTTTTGCCTAAAGAAACCTTTAATTATATTTGTAATAAACTAAGATTAAATATGGAGGATTAGTAGATTAGATGAAATCATTGATAAAAGACATAATAATAGCGGTGTTAATAGTTGGTGCTATTTTAATTTTAATACGACCGACAATAGTAAAAGAAGAGTCAATGGTTCCTACTTTGGAAGAAAATGATTATTTGATAATGAGTAAACAGGCTTATACCATAGGGGAAATGGAAACTGGAGATATTATCATTTTTGAGTCAGATATAATTGGGACAGATGGTGAAAATAAATTACTAATAAAAAGGGCTATAGGATTGCCAGGGGATACTATTGAAATTAAAGACGGAGAAGTAATTCTTAATGGGGAAGTCCTTGAAGAAAATTACCTTAATGAGGATTATACTGCAGGAGAAATAGAGGAAATGACTATTCCTGAAAATAAAGTGTTTGCCATGGGAGATAATAGGGCTGTAAGTAATGACAGTAGATCACAGAGTATCGGGTTAGTTGATATGAGCGATGTTGAAGGACAAGCAGTATTTAGATTATATCCTTTTAGTGAATTTGGAATATTAGAGTAAGGAAAAGATTATGGCAAGAAACATAGTAGCAAACAATAAAAAAGCGAGACATGATTTTTTTATTGAAGAAGTATATGAAGCAGGAATTGTATTAACAGGAACTGAAATTAAATCAATACGAAAAGGTAAGGTGAACTTAAAAGAGAGTTATGTGAAGATAACTAAAGAAAGAGAAGCCTTTATATATGGGATGCATATAAGTCCATATGAACAAGGAAATATATTCAATGTAGATCCATTAAGAGAAAGAAAATTATTGCTTAACAAAAGAGAAATAGGAAAGTTGATGGATGGAACTACTATGGATGGCTTAGCAATTGTACCTTTAAACATGTATATTAATGGAGATGGTAGGGCGAAGATGGAGATTGCCTTAGCAAAAGGAAAAAAACTACATGATAAAAGAGACACTATAGCCAAAAGAGATGCTGATATGAAGATGAGAAGAGCAAAACTTAGATAAGAGTAAGTTATGCGCGGCTTGATAGGGTTTGGCTTGAATCTGATAATTTTTTGAATATATTATGAAAATATGTTACAATCAACTGTTGGAAGAGAGATTGTTTGACATAAAAATAATATGGGGATGTTTTGGTTTCGACAGGGATGTGGAAGCCGGAGAAGCGAGTCGTAGTTTGCTCAGACTACGTTAAACAGGGCACGTTAAATATAAACGCTAAAAATAAACTTAATTTCGCACCTGTAGCTGCCTAGTCAGCTGTGCGCGCCACCTAGAATTCACCTATAGGTTCTAGCCTGAGCGTCAATTATATAGGAAAACTCTGTGTGAGCTCTCGGTAGCATAGGGGAATTACGAGATAGTTAGGCTTAAGACTTGCCTTTGAGGCTTAGGACTGGCGAATTAAATAACAGAGGCTGCACTCGGAGAAACTTCTGTGAAAATGTCTTTGGACACGGGTTCGACTCCCGTCATCTCCACCACAAACAAGCACCAAAAGGGTGTTTGTTTTTTTGCGAAAAAGAGATTGGTGGATTCAAACCCAAGATGGACATTTTTGCTAAAAAAGTCAACAGGTCAACAGGTTTTCGGTACAGGTTTCGGTCAACAGGTTTTGCCACACCCGCCCTTTTTAATACTTGAACTTTAATTTAAAACATGATATGATTACGATGATTGTTTTAAAATAAAATAACTACTGTTCATTTAGCGGTTGGAGGTTTTAATTATGGCTATTTTAACAAAAACAAAATTTGTAATTTTGTTCGCCTTGGTGCTATTTGCGGCGGGTTTCTTGTTATCGCCGAAAGTAAATGCGGCGACGCCGGTACCCAATGGTTTATATAGTGCACATGTTATGAATGATAGTAGCAAGATTTATATGCAGATTAGAATTGATGGGGATAATGTGGTTTTGGGCGCAGGGGAATACGGCGACGAAACCCGTACACCATCGAAAGTCTCTTGCCTTAGAAAAGTGACGAGTGAACCAGTCGATGCCAATGATAATATCTACTCAGGTTATTCGGGTGAGTTTGATATTAATGC
>CAYJHC010000040.1:0-16124 GCA_964370075.1 uncultured Oscillospiraceae bacterium
TTGAAACTATTACAAGAACAGCAACACTTGAAGTTACAGAAAGACCAATAACAATTACAGCAGCTAACTTTGGAAAGACAGCAGGTGAAGCAGATCCAGCAAACTTTAATGGAGCTTCAATAACTGCAGGAACAATGGCTGGTTCAGAAGCATTTGGTTTAACAGTTTCAAGAACAGGAACAAGCCAAGCTGTAGGAACATATGTAGATGCACTAGTACCACTAGCAATAGAAAATGGAACAGCACTAGCGGCTAACTATGACATCACATATGTGAATGGAGATTACACAATTATAGCAGCACCAACGCCAATAGTGGTAGTACCACCAGCAGTAGTAGTGCCGCCGGCAGTAGTAACAATACCAGACGCAGCGACACCTTTAGCAGATGGACCAACAACAATAGAAGATAATGAAGTGCCACTAGCAAGTGGAGCGTCATGGTCATTACTAGACTTAATTCTAACAGTAGTAACAGGATTGATAGCAGTATCTCTATTAATCACATACTTCAAAGGTAGAAAAGAGGAAGAGGAAGAGGAATACGGAGAAGTTAAGAGAAAAGGATTAGTAAGAATCTTAAGTATAGTTCCACTAGTAGGAGCAATAATACTGTTTATCTTAACTCAAGACATGACTCAACCAATGGTAATCATCGATGAGTGGACTATAGTATTTGCGGCAGTAACATTAGTACAAGCTGGAATCGCATTCTTCTCAAGAAAAAAAGTAGAAGAAGATGATGATCAAGCAATGGCTTAATCTAAGAGTATAGCTTAGAAAAAGGCAAATTGATTTCCAGTCTAATTAAGCCAGAATACAATTGGTAAAACTGAAATAGAGAAATCTATCAAACTAGCGACCTCGAAAGAGGTCGCTTTTAATTATGCTTTAGCGAAAAAAAACACCTGCTATGCAGGTGGAATAAGAAAGCTTTAGCTTCAAGCAATAAACCTCCTGTGCTAAGATATATGTGATTCCCCAATCGCATATAACAAAGAACAGGAGGATATTAACAAATGAAAAACAATGATATACAAAGTTTATCACATTCCAAATGGAGATGCCAGTACCATATTGTGTTTTCGCCAAAATATAGAAGGCAAAATATTTATGGACGAATAAAAGCAGATATAGGAAATCACTGGGTCATCAGGGGCTACTTTGAAAGAATCTTGAGGGAGGTTAATGTGTAGGGGATGTAATTATCATGTGAAAAAATGTATAATTCCTAAAACTTTAGTGAAATGTTAAATAGGCACTAAAAGTGCCTATACAAAAAGATTGGAAAGTTTTATACTAATATAAAGTAAGGAAGAGTATGCAATTAGATATATTGTAAAATTTCAAGAAATGACAATAAGGTAGTGCTAGAAAAAATATATAAAACCATTAGGAATGAAAAGGAAAAGAAAATGTTAAGCAAAATAAAACTTGGGAGGATTGCAGCGTTTGTTATTGTAGCAATGCTAATCTTCCAAGGGTTAACAATTTCATATACACAGTCTGCTTCCGCTTTGACTTGGGTTCAAGATTTGACTTTTCGGGATAAGGTGGAGAGCTTGGAACCAGGGGAGGTGGCTGTTCACAAGACCGTTTTTTGGACAAGTGAATTTTTAGGTGAGGCCGATGCGGTTTTTGAAGTACAAGGAAAGTTGAAAGATGATGATAATAAAATTATAGCTACTGAGGCTATGATTGAAGATTCTCTCTCTATGTATTTTGAATTTAATGTTGTTAAGTATGAAGAGATTCCGGAGTATTATGAAGGTGTTAGCTTTTCAATTGGAGAAAACGGAGAGGACATAGCAAATGTTGAAATAGGGGACATTAGCGATGAAAAAGTATTTTTTGTAGTTCCGTTGAAGTTAAAAGAAAAATATTTACCAACTAATTTAAACAAAGAAGGAACTTATCCAATAAGCAGTTCAGTTTCTCTAAAATATATTGACCAAGATGGAAAGTCTATAATTTTGAGTGAAGAGGATTTTGGATATACCAAACTAAAAACTTCAATGGACATAGAACCTCCAGAGGTGCCAGAAGGAGGGCTACCGCCATCATTAGGCGGAGATGATGGAAATAGTGAAGGTGATGATGGTGGCATATTACCACCAACGCTGGGAGGAGATGATGGAGGTATATTACCTCCTACCGATGGCGGAGATACGGGTTTGGAAAGCGTGGGAGCTAATGAGAATAATGGAAACGATAACTTAGGGACTCACTCCTCTACAACTGCTATATCGGATTTAATCGCAGTTGCGCCTGTTATAGGAGAGGTTACACCATTTGAAGAAGTACAGATCCCTGTGTCTAACTTTATTGCAACGATTACAGAAGATGTTGGGCCAAGTTGGTCGATATTAAATGTAATGGTAACAGCATTAATAGAAACTTTGACTATAGTTTTGCTATTACCTTTCTTTAAGAGAAAAAAAGTTGAAATAGAAAGGGAGAGAGAAGGAGAGGAAAGAGAGAAGGCTCTGGAAGAAAGCATAAGAGCTGGTATAAAAATTGTTACATTGATTCCTGCAATAGGGGCAATGGTGCTTATCCTACTTTCTCAAGATATGTCAGGCCAAATGGTATTTTTTAATGAGTGGACAGTGGTATTTTTAGCTTTGCTAATAGTAGAAGTTGCTGCAGTTTTATTGTCCAGAGAACCTTCATATGTAGGCTCTGACGATTCTGGGCTTTCATAACTAATTAAGAAGAATAGTTAAGAGGGGCATGCATATTAGTGCGTACCCCTCTATTTTTAATTCAAATCATCCAGCGCTTAGCGCTTCTTTAAACTTTCCTAAATAGGCTAAAATTGAGGAGGAGGAATTATTTAATTCCTCCTCCTCGATAAATCATCTATACTAAGGTGTGCGTAATGATTCAATTTATTTTCTTCTAATAACCCTAATTAACTGAATAATAACAGTTGGCAAGAATGCTAATCCAACGATTTGGCATAACTGTATAGCAGTTAGCGGAGATACCAAGAATAGACCGTGGAAAACTGGAACAAGCAATACTATAAACAATAAGGCAGCTCCTGCTAAGAACGCATAGATTGATGCTAAATTAGTATTGAAGCCTAGCCTAAATATTGAGCTACTTCCTCTACAGTTAAATCCGTGGAACAATCGTGCTAAAGATAGTGTTGCAAAGGCCATAGTTGATGCAGTTGCATGATCAGTAACAAGGCCTAGGTAGTAAGCTATCATAGTTACTACGCCAATTATTACCCCTTGAGAAAGAATTGAATTGATCAGAGGCCTATCCAAAATTGACTTACTAGGATCCCTCGGCTTATTATTTAATAAATCATCTCTAGATGGCTCCATGCCTATTGCTATTGCAGGTAGGCTATCCGTAAGTAAATTGATAAATAGAAGGTGGACAGCTTCAAATGGTGCTGCTAAGCCTACTATTGCTGCATATACTACAGCCAAAACCCCAGCAGTGTTTCCTGAGAGTAGGAAACCGATAACATTTCTAATGTTTGCATATACAGATCTGCCATTTGCAACTGCTCGTATGATGGTAGCGAAATTATCATCTGCAAGTATCATTGCAGCAGCATCCTTACTTACCTCTGTTCCTGTAATACCCATGGCTACACCGATGTCAGCACGTTTTAGGGCAGGGGCATCATTTACCCCATCTCCAGTCATAGAAACAATATTACCTTTTCGTTGCCATGCATCTACAATCTTGATTTTATGTTCAGGAGATACACGGGCATATACTGAAACATGTGGAAGGACTTCATCTAACTCATCTTGGCTCAACTTATCAAGCTCAACACCGGTTAGAGAAGTATCTCCTTCTCTAAAGATTCCAATCTCTGTAGCGATTGCGGTAGCAGTAACTTTATGGTCACCTGTTATCATTATTGTTTTGATGCCAGCACGTTTTGCATCGGCTACAGCATCTACAGCTTCTTCGCGAGGTGGGTCGATCATAGCGACTAGTCCTGCAAATACAAAATCATTTTCATGATCAAATACTAGCTGGGACGGTTGCTCTGGGAAGGTTCTAAACCCAAAAGCTAGAACCCGTAGGCCCTTTTGAGAAAACTCAAGGTTTGCATTTTCTATGGCTTGTCTCTTCTCTTCGGATAGTTCTACGACGCCTTCTTGAGTAAGCATTTTGGTAGTCCTTCCAAGAAGTACATCAATAGCCCCTTTGGTTAGCATTATTGATGTTCCGTTTAGGTTATGCAAAGTACTCATTAATTTTCTTTCTGAATCAAATGCGAGCTCAGAAAGGCGTGGATTTTTTGCTCTAAAGGTGACTTCATCAATCCCAAGATTATCACCTACATGAACTAGGGCGATTTCTGTAGGATCGCCAATCTCTTCCTTGGTAACGTTGTCCGTTACTGCATCGCTACTTAAGAGGCCAATATATACCATTAGATTATGAGTATCCTTCTCTATGTTAAGTGCTTCTACCTCTAAAATTTCTTCATCAATATAGAATTTTTTTACGGTCATTTTGTTTTGGGTAAGAGTCCCGGTCTTATCTGAACATACGACAGAAACAGAACCTAAACTTTCAACTGCTTTCAGCTCCTTAATTATAGCTTTTTCCTTGGCCATCTTTTGGGTTCCTATGGCTAATACTATTGTTACAATAGAAGAAAGTGCTTCAGGTATTGCTGCTACAGCAAGGGCAACAGCAAACATTAGTGCATCAATAACAGGCATTCCTGTTCTGAAAACAGATAAGGCAAAGACAACTGCGCAGACTAGCAAAATTCCGATTGCCAGTTTTTTTGAAAAATTGTCTAAACTGATTTGTAATGGTGTTTTCCGCTGCTTGGTTTGATTCATTAAAGCTGCAATTTGACCTAATTGGGTATTCATACCTGTTCCTGTAACTACTACAAGAGCTCTTCCGTAAGTTACCAGTGAACCAGAAAAAACCATATTTTTTCTATCTCCAACAGTAATCTCTTGGGCAGGAATTACTGCAGATTCCTTTTCTACACTTTCAGATTCTCCTGTAAGTGCAGCTTCATCTACCTTTAAGGAATAGTTGTCAATGATTCGTCCGTCAGCAACAATCAAATCTCCGGCCTCCAAAAGAATTATATCACCAGGTACAATTAGATTTGAAGTAACTTCTACTAGAGTATCATTTCGGAAAACCTTAGCTGAAGGTGTAGACATTGCACGAAGGCTGTCTAGTGACTTTTCAGCCTTTACATACTGTACTGTTCCAAGGATTGCATTAAGAAGCAATACTGCAAATATAACAATGGTGCTTTCGCCCTTTCCAGACACCATAGAAATAATGGCTGCGATGCATAAGATTAATACTAATAGGTCTTTAAATTGATTGATAAAAATTTTTACAATGCTATCTTTATCTTCTTCGATTAAACTATTTTCTCCAAAGGTTTCCAATCTCTTGTTGGCTTCCTCTGGAGTTAACCCCTCTTTGTTGGTTTGGTAAATTTCAAACACTTCTTCTTGAGTTTTTGTCCAAAATTTAATGTTTTTGTAATCCAAAACTTTCCCTCCTTAAAATTATTTATTCAAAAAATTATTACATATTACTGTGGTATGTAGTTAGAAAGCCTATACATATTTATTTAGAGCATCCTTACATTCGCAAGTTAAAATGGTATTTAATTGCTATGTCTTAGAGCTTAATAATTATGTGTGAAGCTTTATTACCTATTATATCACTGCACATTACAAAATAAATAAAAAACTTTTCTGCAATCAAAACATTGCAGAAAAGTCTTGTTACAAACCATAGATAATAGTAAGCCTGCACACCAAACGCATTAGCGTTGAGATTGTTGACATACAGCAGTGAACTACTCCCTTTTCATATAGACAGTATAATGTCAGGATTTTGCAAAGTCAAGAGGAAATATTCATCTAAGTATATCCTGTAATTTGTAATTTGATAAGGGAAAAGCTGTTGCAAGCCAATAAGAGAATCTTTTGTTAGACATATTATTGGTCATTTGGAAAACCAAAGGAAGGCAGACCATTGAATATAGTAAATCAGCGAAAAAATTGTGTGAGCAAAATATTGACAAATCTTGTTGCGTATTGTAGTCTAAAATTAGGAAAAAACTAGCATTTTTCTAAAAGCAGGTATAGCAATATGTAATTAAGCGTTATACGGCATAAGTTATATAACTTTATGTATAATGTTCGGAATTAATTATCAAAAATATAACTGCATATTCTGACAAATATAGTAATGCGAGAGTGTTGCATAGTGCAAGACTTTAGAAAGAAAAAATAGAGAGGGAATTGTGGCTAGCGTTTTAGAAAAAGAAAACTTAACAATAAAGTATAAAAACATTTTCAGAATAGTCATTGTGATATTACTAATACTATCCTTTGCTTCTATTTTTTACTGGCAAATTTTCAAACCTCAAGGAATAACGGATATATCTTCAACATTAGAGAAGTCGTATCCAGCGCCAGGGCTTGAATATCTTGTGTTTGAGCTAGATGAAAATCCTGAGGGCAAAGCTATAGGCTTGTTTACTAGAGAAGAAAATCTAAAGGTTTTTGGCGGTAATGAGGTAATCTATTCAGATGAGGCCTATTTAGAAATTGAAACTAATGAAGCAGATTCAGAAATGGAGTCAGTATGGCATGTTATACCTTTAACTAATGTAAATGAAGGTTCAAAGATAACTATTCAAATGCCTTATAATGATAACTTTTTTGAATATATGAAAAATATTCAGGTGATTATTGGAGATGAGGATAAAATATATGAGGCGGCACTTAGCTACTCTCTAATAACAATAGTAGCAGCAGTATTTTATATTGCTTTAGCTGTTGTTGCATTGTTGATTTCCTTATTTTGGAAGGAAAAGAAAGCGTCGAAAAATATATATATTTTATCTGCAATTTTACTTGTTCTAGCAATTTGGACATATGGGGCAGATCAATATACAGAGCTACAACTATTTCCAATAAATGTAACGCAGAACATGTATTTGGGGTGTGCTTTTGTGCTACCAATATTAATACTGCTTGCCCTATCTAACAATGTTCAATACGGAGAAAAAATCGTATGTTATATAGTGGCTATATTACTGCTAGGTGCTACAATAGTATTTTTTGCACTATGGCTAACGGGGAACTACACTATAAATCAAATGAATGGGTCTGTTGCTATAGAGTTTTTGATATCAATATTAGTTTGTATATATGCAGCTATAGCAAGTCAGATTCGGGATAAGAGACAAAATAAATTAGGTAAAACAGAAAACTCTGGAAAGGTAAACTTATTTGCGCTTGGAGTATTTAGTGCAATTATTATTGTAGAATTGTCAATTTATAATTTTAATCATTCATATGAGGCTGCTATTGTTACAAAGATTGTCTCTTTGCTATTCTTTATACATATTTGCATAGAGCAGATTGGAAAAGGCAGAAGCGACTTTTTAATCAGGACAGATGCAAAGGCGGAATTGTTGCAAATGAAAAATCTATCCCTTATTGAGAAGATGAAACCGCACTTTATATATAATACTTTACTCTCTATTCAAGACCTTTGCTATACTAATGCAAAGGAAGCTGCTGATGTTATTGGTGTTTTCTCAAAGTACCTTAGATTTACACTGCAAATAGAAAATGAAAAATCATTTGTACCCATTGAAAGTGAAATACAGCATATTGATTACTATATAGAAATTGAGAAGCTTTGTTACGAAAATAAAATAATATACAATAAAAATGTTACGGTGTCGGGTTATTGGATACCCCCATTACTTATTCAGCCAATAGTTGAAAATGCCGTAAAGCATGGGGTCCTAAAGAGAAAGGGTGTTGGAACAATTGAATTGGATATATGGCTAGAAGAAAGCGACGAGCTAGTTATTAAAGTAAAAGATGATGGGAATGGATATGATGTAACTACTCCTACAAAAAAGGATAGAGTTCATTCAGCTGAGATAATAGAGGAAAGGTTAAAAAATTTAGTAAATGGGACTATTGTTAGGGAAAGTGCCATAGGTGAAGGGACTTTGGTAACAGTCAGGATTCCTGAAGCTAGTAAATATATGAACAATGGGAGGTTGGGAGAGAATGAAAACGAAGCAAGTAATAATGGTTGATGACATGCAACGTGCAAGAAATATGCTTAGAAGAACATTAGAGGAAATTAATGAAGAGGCTACTGAAGTACAGTATAATATTGTAGAAGAGTTTGATGATGGAAATGAAGCCTTCGAATTTATCCAAAATAATTTAATTGATATTGTTTTTTTAGATGTGGAAATGCCAAACATTGATGGGATTTCTACTATTAAGAAAATTCAAGAACTAGAAACTTTCCCAGACACCATATTTGTTACTGCTTATACAGATTATAGCTTAGAAGCTTGGAGGACAATGGCAGTAGGTTACGTGACGAAGCCGTTTGAAAAAGATGATTTATTACAAGTTCTAGAGAAGTGCCACAAAGAACTGTCGATAAGTAAAGAACCAAATATTAAAATTTATTGTTTTTCAGGGTTTGCAGTAAAGCTAGACGATAAAGTTGTAGAAATAAAAAGCAAAAAGGCTGAGGAAATTCTTGCATATCTAGTACATAGGCATGGAGAATGGGTGAGTAAAAGTGAAATAGTTGTTAACCTATTTGAAGAGTTGGACGATGAAAAAGCGAAAAATAGCCTTAGAACATATATTTCAAGGCTAAATACAACTCTAAAAGAAAATGGTATTGAAAATTTAATAGAGCAAAGCTATGGGAAAATTCGTGTGAATACAGAGTTGTTCTATTGCGATTACTATGAGTACTTAGAGGGGAAGAATCAGTTATTTGTAGGAAATTATTTAAACAACTACAGTTGGGCTGAATATACTCTAGCAAATCTTTATAATAAAATGATAGATTCGTAGACTGATTTTGAAGAAAATAAAAAACCTCTTTCATAACCTATGTTGAATTTACTGACTTCTATTTTGTTAGAATTTGCACTAACTTTTTTGGAGGCAGGACAAAATCCTTAGGTATGAAAGAGGTTTTACTTATGAATTTGGGTTGGAAGCTGTTTTTGGTTTTAAATTACCGATTTTATTACTTCTCTCATCTAATATTTTTTCGATATCATCTAGAGGAATTCCTCTTTCTGCAAGTAAAACTAGAAGGTGGAATATTAAATCGCAAGATTCTTCTTTTAATTCAGAATTATCTTTGGTGACTTCTGAAGTCTTGGCAGCAATGATTGCTTCTGCTGATTCCTCTCCTACTTTTTTTAGTATTTTATCCAAACCTGCATCAAAAAGATAACAAGTATAAGAACCCTCTGTAGGGTTCTCTTTTCTATCTAAGATAATTTGGTATAGTTTTTCTATTGAGTTCATGGGAACCTCCTGTTCTTTGTTTTATTAAAAGCGCTATGGGTTATTACTTAAGCCCAAAGCCTCTGTAAGGGTATTTTTAAATTGGCTAATGCTACTTTATCTTGTTAAAGAAACAGCTATAAGCGCCTGTATGGCACGCTACTCCTGTCTGTTCAACTTTTATTAACAAAGTATCTAGATCACAGTCAGCGTCAATTGATATTATCTTTTGAACATGCCCGCTAGTTTCTCCTTTATTCCAAAATTCTTGCCTTGATCTTGAATAGAACCAAGTATAGCCTGTTTCTAGAGATTTCTTAAGGCTTTCTAAGTTCATGTAGGCTAACATTAACACTTGATTGCTAGATACATCTTGTACAATTGTAGGAATTAATTCACTCTTTTGAAACAAGTCTTCTAAGGATATATTTGAAGCTGTTTCTGAAGCATCCTGTAATTCTTCGGTAGACGAATCATTACTATTAACTAAGCGAACAGGAACTTTCTTTTCCTTCAAAAAATCTTTTACCTGTCCTATCTCTAGTTCTCTGTAATGGAAAAGGGAAGCTGCTAAGGCTGCATCAGCACCTGTTTCTTCGAATACCTGAGAAAAATCTTCGAGTTTGCCGCAACCTCCAGAAGCAATAACAGGGATGCTTACAGCCTCGCAAATTTTTTTAGTCATTTCAATATCAAAGCCAGCCTTAGTGCCATCTGCATCAATAGAATTTAAAAGTATTTCGCCAGCACCTAACTTCTCTGCCTCTATAGCCCATGAAATAGCTTCTAGATTTGTTAATTTTTTTCCTCCGTTTGTAGTTACCCTAAAGACTCCATTTTCATCACGTTTGGCATCTATAGCTAAGACTACACATTGGCTACCGAATTTTTCGGCGGCATCTTTAATGAGTTGAGGATTTTTAACTGCTGCAGAATTTACGGAAATTTTATCTGCCCCAGCTCTAAGAAGCTGTGCAAAGTCATCTACCGTTCGAATTCCACCTCCAACAGTCAATGGAACAAAGACATTTTGTGCAACTCTCTTTACCATGTCTACAGTTGTTCCTCTATTGTCGTTTGTTGCATTAATATCTAAAAAGGTAATTTCATCAGCACCCTGCTGGTTATACAGAATTGCACACTCAACAGGATCGCCAACATCCTTAATATCTTCAAAGTTAATTCCTTTTACAACTCTGCCATTGGCAATATCTAAACAGGGAATAATTCTTTTTGTTAGCATATCTTATATCCTTCGCCTTTCTTGTGAAAATAAATATTACTTGATTTTCGACCACTGGTTGTACTCTCAGCTTATTTTTTTTCTTCCCTTTTTGCCACAGCGATAGCTTCTTTCAGAGAAAGCTTGTCTGAGTAAATAGCTTTTCCGCAGATAGCCCCATAAACCTTAATTTTTTTTAAGGCTTCAATGTCTCTAATATCTGCAACACCACCGCTAGCAATTAGATTTAAGTCAGGAAGAAGCTTTCGGAGGCTTGTAAGGTGATCAATATTTACGCCACTTAGAGTTCCGTCTTTACTTATGTCTGTGTAAGTAATCGTTTTTACTCCAAAAGAAAACATCATAGAAGCTAAAACTGTAAAATCTATAGTGCTTTTTTTTGTCCATCCATCAACGGCTACAAAACCGTCCTTTGCATCTATGCCAACAATTATTTTGTCTTTATAAAGTGCAATAGCCTCTTTTACTATGTTTGGATTTTTTACAGCTATAGAGCCTAGAACAACCTGAGAAACTCCGATGTCAAGCCATTCTTTTATATGCTCAAGGCTCCTAATTCCACCACCTAAGTCGACTTTTAGTTTGGTAGATTTTACGATCTCTTTAATTACATCTTTGTTTATTGGGTGGCCAGCTTTGGCTCCATCTAAGTCTACCACATGTAAATGAGTTGCACCCTCTGACTCAAAATATTTTGCTGCTGCTAGCGGGCTTTCAAACACTTGGTGGGCGGTGTCATAGTCTCCTTTTACTAAGCGGACACATTGACCATCAATTATGTCTATTGCTGGATAAATTATCATTTGAGTTACCTCTCTTTCAAATAACACCTTGGCATGGGTTAGGTTTAAGTATTATTAATTTCTTTATTATATTAGATTTTCATTTTAAGAATATGAAAAGTTATAAGCTATATGTTCTGACAAAATTATTGCTACTTCTCGCAAAGAGCAACGAAGTTTTCAAGCATCTTTAGGCCAACTTCAGAACTTTTTTCTGGATGGAACTGTGCGCCAAAAATATTGCCTTTGCTTACTAATGCAGGTATAGACTCCCCGTACTGGCTATAGTAAACCACATCCTCGGTAAGTGCGTTTGCCTTAAATGAGTGAACAAAATAAACGAAAGAATTATTAGGAATACCATTAGTTAAAGGGCAATCCTTATTTTTTTTCAAGCTATTCCAACCCATATGAGGGATTTTCAAGTCATTTGCCTCGATTTTGGTAACGGTTCCTTCTAGTAGGCCTAGCCCCTTAGCCACTTCGAATTCGTGGCTTTCCTCAAATAGCATCTGCATGCCTAAGCAAATTCCGAGAAAAGGCTTTTTCTTTGCCTCGGATAGAATCACATCCACTAATCCGCTTTCTTTTAAATTATCCATAGCCTGTTTAAAGGCCCCAACACCAGGAAGGATTATTCCTGAAGCCTTTTTTATATCTTCAATGTTTTTTGTCGCCTTAACATTTACATTAAGATAATCTAAGGCGTTTTTTACGGAGAACAGGTTCCCTGCACCGTAATCAATTAGAGCAATCATATTTATTCCTTTCATAGAAATACATATTGTATTAGGTTATATTATTTTCAATGGATTGATTCGCTGTTATATGAAAATAAAGTGTTTAAAGGGAGCCTTTGGTAGAAAGAATCTCATCGCCTTTCTTTGTTGCAGCTATTCTAAGGGCATGGGCAAAAGCTTTAAATAATGCTTCGCATTTATGGTGGTCATTCTCTCCGTAATGGCATTTTACGTGAAGTGTGATTAGCCCAGTAGAGGCAAAGGCTTTAAAAAACTCTCCCACTGAGTCGCTTTCAAGCTCGCCTATTCTGTCCCAAGCATAATCTGCTTCATAAACGCAGAAAGGCCTTCCGGAAATATCTAAAGCGCAAAAGCCTAGTGCTTCATCCATGGGACAAAAAAAGTTGCCAAATCGTGCTATGCCTGCTTTATCCCCAATCGCTTCGTTAAAGGCAGTTCCCAAAGCTAGTCCTACATCTTCTGCGGTATGGTGTGTATCAACTTCCAAATCTCCAACACAGCTTACAGTTCCGCCAAAGCCAGAATGCTTGAAAAATGCTTCTAGCATGTGGTCAAAAAATCCAATGCCAGTTGAAATGCTTCCTACTGTTTTATCATCCAGATTAAGCTCGACGGTGATTTGGGTTTCTTTAGTATTTCTTTCTATTTTACTATGTCTCATTAGTTCCTCCTAGTATAAGTTAAACAGTACTCATTTTTACACTTTTATGGACTTTTTAATTTATGATATTATACCTATTTCTTTAAGCCCTTGCAAGAATGCATCATTTTCTTCTACGGTTCCAACTGTAATTCTAAGATAACCTCCGAAGTCCTTTATTGCAACTCCCTTTTCCATAAGTGCGGCTTTGATGTTGCTGCTATTTGGATGTTTTGCAAAAAGAAAGTTACCTGCAGGTTTAGAAATCTCAAAGAAAGGAGACAAAGCAATGAAAAGTCTTTGTCTTTCAGACTTAATTAAATCAATTCGCTGTTGTATCAGCTCTTTATCCTCAAAGAGAATTTCTCCTAGTAACTGTGTGATGCCGTTAACATTGTAGGGAGATTTAAATTTTCTAAATAAATCTACATAGAAGTTTGAGCTAATAAAAAAACCTAATCTAGCATTAGCAAAGCCTAGACCTTTAGATGCGGTTTTTAAAATAATTAAGTTGTCAAAATCCTGGTAATATGGTAGAAAGCTTTCTTCGCCAAAATCCATATAGGCTTCGTCAAGGATAACAAGAGCATCTGTAGAGTTTAGAATCTCTTTTACCTCGTCAGTAGTAATTTCATGAGAAGTTGGATTGCAAGGGTTGGAAAATAATATTAATGAAGGATCATGTTGTTTAATTGCATTAATAATAAAATCTTTATTGAAATTTTCAACCTTTTCAGGTTTTGCTACAGTTACATGATTTACTTCGCCTAATTCAGCGTAAAATTTGTACATGGAAAAGTCAGGGGCAAAAGTTAATAGCTTTTGGTTCTTCCCTGCCATGCAAGTGATAATAAGGAAAAGAAGCTCATCTGAGCCGTTTCCTAAGACCACATGATTGGGGTCAACATTATAGAATTCACCAAAATTTGTAGATGCCTTTTTAGCCATAGGATCAGGATATCTATTGAAATCAAAATTGTTTAAGGCAGTTTTAAATTTTTCTAGTATTTCCGAAGGGATTGGAAAGCACCCTTCATTTGCATCCATTTTTACTTGAGAATTACTATCTACTGGGTGGTAGGCATTTAGATTTAATATGTTTTCTGGAATTTGATATTTCATTTAGTCCTCCGTTGTAAAGTTGGGTTTATTATAGTTAGTAGTTTAGTAAAAAATATTGAATAATTTACTAAATTGTTTTTGTTATTTCTATGATTATTAAGTTGAGTGAATAGCCTTGAAACACTTCTTCTATAACTATTAACCATTCAATTTTATAAAGCAAAATTGATGTTTAACTGAGCTATAAATATTCAACCTATAAATACTCTCTAATGTTATCTGTAAATTTGTCAATTTCAACTTTTCGTAATTTTAGGCCTGCTTTGTTTACAATCATCCTGGTAGATATTTCGCAAATTTTAGCCTTGACTTCAAGGTTGTTTTCCTTTAAGGTTGTTCCTGTTTCTACAAGGTCAACGATTGCATCTGCTAGACCTAGTAGTGGTGCTAGCTCTACACTTCCGTCTATTTTAATAAGGTCAACATCAAAGCCTTGTTCTTTAAAATACCTTCTAGTAACGTTAGGAAATTTAGAGGCTATTTTTTTTGTACTATCACTGTATAATTCGGTTCCGGATTTTGTAGCTACGCAAAAAGAGCATTTCCCAAATTCTAAATCTAGAAGCTCATAGCAGTCGGCATCAGCCTCGAGAATTGAATCATAGCCTACAATGCCAAGATCACAGACTCCATTTTCTACATAGGTTATTACATCATTTGATTTTGCTAAAACTACTTCAATATTATCTCCAAGGGAGAGGATTAATTTTCGCCCTTTGTTTTCTAAATCTTCAGTATCTAGGTTCATTTTTTTGAAAAGCTCTAAAACTTTCTTTTCTATTCGCCCTTTAGTAAGAGCCAGCCTAAGTGGATTACTTTCTGTATTTTCTGGTTGGATTTTAGTTACTAAATCAACATTAACTCCGAAGCCAACAGCAGTTTTAGTAAGGCCAAACATTGTATAAAGGTCATCATACCTTCCGCCTCTTACTATAGATTCTCCCACTGAGCTTACATATGAAGAGAAGAAAATACCGGTATAGTAAGCCATAGAGCCTAGCTCGCCTAGATCTATAATAACTCTAATGTCGCCTGCTTCTTTTAAAACAAAGTCGTACATTTGAGAAAAGTACACCATTTCTTTTTCTGCGGGGGTGTTGGCAAAAACTTCTTTTGCTTTATCCATAACTTCATCTCCCCCAAAGAGGGTAGGAAGTGCAATAATAGCATTCTTTGAAGGACTGTCACTTAGATAGCTTAATTCCTCAATTAAAAGCGTTGTCTTTTTCTCGGTGATTAATGTTCTGAGGTTTTCTTTTAGGTTTTCATCAATTGATAAAGCTTGACAAAGTATGTCAAAGAAGGCAACATAACCGATTTCAAACCTAGCTGGCTGATCTCCTTTTAATAAACGTAAGGTGGAAAGGGCCATAGAAAGAACTTCCTTATCTCCCTCAATAGTTGGGGCTCCAATAAGTTCAATGCCACTTTGAATAACCTCGTCACTTCTCCCTGAGTGTTTCTCGTTCATTCTAAAGGTTCTTTGGTTGTAAAAAAGCCTAATAGGCTCAGGATAATTTCTCATATTTGTACTGACCATTCGTGCGATAGGTATAGTGCTATCAGGTCTGACCACTAATACATTTCCTTTATTATCATTAGTTTTATACATATCCTTATAGCTTAGAAAACTCTTGGAATCGGAAAAAAGAGACATATATTCTAAAGACGGAGTCATTACTTCACGATATCCTTTATCTGCAAAAAAATTATTTAATTTTTTTTCCACGCTTCTAAGTAATTCGGCTTCTTCAAAGAGCATATCTTTGGTGCCGCTTGGGGTTAGTTTTTGTTTCATCACCATTTTACTTGTCCTTTTCCCGCAATACAGCGTTGTAGTCGTTCCTTCGTTTCTCGAGCACCCGTAAGCCTGTGCCATATGGAGGCTACAATTGTTATTGCGATTTACTTCACTATTATTATATACATAAAAAATATGCTTGTCTATCCGCTTGATGCCAAACTTTCAAAGATTATATTGAAGGGTAAAGAGTTGCTAGATGAGACCGTTGTAGGGGTTTTGTATGAATTTGCATTCAAGTTCAGCTAGTAATTACCATTCGAATAAGTTCGATTTCTATGTGGGAGTTTAGCATGTTCGATACTTTAACAGTTTAAAGCATTAAATAACGAAAGTCAAGAAATTTCAAAATATAGCAGTAAGAAAATTATTGAAAGCTGAAGGAGTTGTCTCTAAGGGTGTTAGAAAAAGTAATAAAGGGATTCATAAAAAACGACACTAAATATA
>CAYJHC010000041.1:0-16046 GCA_964370075.1 uncultured Oscillospiraceae bacterium
AATTAAATATTCTTTACTAATTGTTTTTTCCTCCTCAAAACAAAAATGACAGATTTCACTGAAATCCGCCACAACAAAAACAAAGACATTGCTCAAATGTTCCTATTAACCATATTAGCTATACTTATGGTGAGAAGCGGATAACTTCTACTTATTAACTACCTGAATAGAATAGCACATTAACAGTACTCTGTCAACGGCTATTCTTAATTATTTTGAAATTGGCCCGTTTCCGTTTCCCCATTTTCTCTTTCTCTTTAACATTAAAAGTATATAAGCTTATATCGGTGAATATATGCCTACCTAAATATAGAATATATTAATTATTCTTCTGTAGGATCCCAAACAATATAATTGTTTTTACCAGCTTCCTTTGCTTTATATAATGCCTTGTCTGCAATGCCTACTAATTCTTCATAAGTTTCCCCATGCTCAGGTGCTACTGCTACTCCTGCACTTATTGAAGCATCTAAGTTTGCTGTTCCTTTAACCTTAATTTCTCTAACATTTTCTAATATTCGATTAAGAACTTTAATTACATTATCTTTTGCTGAAATATTATTTAATAGAATAATAAACTCATCTCCGCCTAACCTACCTATTATGTCACCCGCTCTTAAACAACTTTTTGCAGCCTTTACAACTTCTTGTAAATACAAATCCCCTATTCCATGTCCATAACTATCATTAATGAGTTTAAAATCATCCACATCAAATATTATAATTCCATGTAATTGCTTTTTTTCCTTCGCATTCTCAATCGCTATAGATATCTTTTCTATGGCGGTTCCCCTACTATAGGTTCGTGTTAAAGTATCTGTCTCAACACTATCTTGAAGACTGTTAGCTAAAAAATAGCTTGCTTCTAATGAATCTTTCAAATGTCTTTGATTTTTAGCTAAGGCTTTAAATGTAAAAAAGAAATAAATAAATAACACTAATACAATAGTTAATGTGAATATTGTCATAGCTAAACTAATGGTAGTTGCAGTAGAAACTACTGCCTCATTTAATATTATAGAAACAACACACCAATTGGTTCCTGGTATAGGTATCATTACGCAAGTTCTGTTATTTCCATCAATGGAGTAATCTAGCAAAACAGTACCCCCATCCTCAATTCGTTTTTTAATACTCTCCGTAGTATATCCATTAACAATATCTAAGGTTGCAATAAAATCATACATATCCCCATTTTTAAACAAATTATTTTCATCTCCACTTATAACTATTGGCGTGCCATCAATTTCGCACAAATGATAAAATGCATCTCCTCCGAAACTCTGAATATCTAAAACTTTTCTATATTCTTCCATATCATACAAACCATATAACTCTCCTACATCACCGTCAATAGGAACTCGCATTAAAAGCATTTCTTTATTTGTATCCTCATTTAATATTGGAGATAGAGTTTCAACTCCATCATCACTTGTACTGTTAACCTGTGCATCCTCTACATTTATATTTAGAATTGTACCATTATAGTCCATAAGTGTTCTTCCATCATAAGATATATATATCCCATCAAATCCGCTATTTTCATTTAAAGATTCTAGCATAGCATTCATATCAGACGGATTCTCGCTGCACTGAGAAACTGCAGCCTTAGAAATTAACAAAGAATTTTCTGAACTTTCTAATTCTGATTTGATTTTTAAAGAAGTATTATCTGCCAGCTCAAGTAAAAACTCATCACTTAAGTCCTTAGTAAAACCTTGAATAAATACTGTAAAAACTGATATTAATATTATTGAAATTAATATTGTAAAAATCCCGCCAAGGCGAATATTTTTAATTTGTTTTTTTGAGTTTTCTCCTATTTTGAATATGCTTGATTCCTTTTCTTTAGAAATATCCTTTTCTATATTGCGTGTTTTTTTATTTTCGTTAGATACAAGTATCAATTTTTCTAAAGACATTGGTTTTGAAAAAAAATATCCCTGAGAGTATCTTATTCCTTTAGCAACTATACTTTTCTGCATGCTAGCAGTTTCGACCATCTCAGCAACGAGTTCAACTTCCATTTTTTTACTAAGGTACATTATGCTATCTAAAATTTGATCATATCTAGTGTCTGTTCCAAGTAACTCAGTTAATGACCCATTTATTTTAATATAATCTATGTCCAAATTGCCTATTTCAATAAAGTTAGAATATCCCGATCCAAAATCGTCTATAGCAATTTTACAACCATATTTCTTTATTCTTCTTATGAATTCCTTTATTTCTCTTTGATGTGAATACTGTTCTGTTTCCACTAGTTCAAATATAAAGTTTTCAGGATGCTTTGCATTTCTTAGTTTTTCTTCAATCATATTTAAAAAAGAAACTTCACATATATCTAAAGATGACACATTTAAAGTGATTATCTCATTTCTGTCTTTAAATATATCTAATACATTTGCAATCATAATAGAACTTAATTTAAGGTATAGGTTATATTTTTTAGAAATTTCCATAAAATCACCAGGAAAAAGCATTGTTCCATTAGAAGTTTGTAATCTCATTAAAGCTTCATAAGCATAAAATTTCCCTACTTTATTATCATAAATCCCTTGAAAATATGGAATCACTCTTTTATTTTTTATAATTTCCTTTATACTCCCAACAAGTTCAAATTCATTTTGCAAAACATCCGTATCTTTTACACTAGAATCAGAAATTATATACTTACTATCACTAGTTTTAAAATCAAGCTCTGAAATTTTTTCGTACAACTCATATACTTTTTCCCCAGAAATAGTAACGGCAAAATCACATTTGTTTGACAATTCAGAAGAATAATTCTTCCCCGACAAATAAGAGAAAAGATTTTGAGTTAACTCTATAAAATCGGAGTCTTTTGTTGCTTTATTAGCTACTATGAAAAAAGAGCTTTCGTCATAATTATATAAATCGAACCCCAAATGACTAAATTCTTTTGAAATAAATTCAATCACACTTGAAAGTAAATTGACATACAGTTGTCTATTGTAACCAATTTCTATAGCATTTTTTTCAACATAATTTTTTATTGAAATCAAACATATTTTAGACATTCTTTCAATTGATTGTTGTTTCAAAAACTCGGACATAGTTTTAGGAGAAAGATATCCTTCAATAGAAAACACCTCATTAACTACCTCTCTCTTTTTCAATGCTTCTTTTATTACTTCAGGAGTAATGCTTTCTTCAGTAGAAGAGTATTGCCCAAAAGAATAGTTGTAAAAGTCATTAAGAGATGTGGATACTTTATCTATAGAATCAAAAGCTTGCAAATTAATATCAAGATAGCTCTCTTTCTCAGCCAAAGTAAAAACACTAAAATTACCATTTAGAAAGTGACTTTTCCCACTTTTAATTCCTACTGTCCCAATACATATAGCACCTGAAATATCTGTTTTATTAAATATATCAAGCTCCCATTCAATTAAACCTTTAGTTTTTCTAAATCTAAAATTTGAAGCATAGCAAAATATAGTTTCAGCAGATATAGTCTGAAGGTCATCACAGATTTCTTGCCATTCTTTCTCTACTTTATGCACACTGGAAAAACCAAACCTAAATTTCTGCCCTACTTTAATTGAAACATCATAAAGTTCAACCTTTGCGCCATCCTCATTAAACCTTATATATCGACTTACTTCATCTTGTCCTTCTAATATGATGGGAAATCTTAAAAGTAAGTCTGTAACCAAAGAATCATCAATTTCCACTTGATCTGGCAACCCTATTCCGTTAACTTGCTCAATTATAAATTCCATTGCATCTTTATTATTTATCTTCTCTATTGTAACAGCAGAATCATCTAGCTGGGTTACTGTAAACTTCTCGCTTAATGGTGCATGACCTAAAACTGTACTTCCATAAGCTAAAACATAGTCCTTCCTAATAAGCGAAATAATTAAACCTTTTTCATAAATATTTTCATGATTGAAAATATATGAGTGCACCAAGTTGTTTTCATCAGTAAAACCGGCTCTGCCTCCTATTAAAGTTGTTTCTGGGTAATTTTTTCTAAGAGATTCCACAACTTTCGATGGATTGTTTTTTTCGCCTCCAAAAAACATAAAAGCGCAGTAATTAGCCTCTTCCTCCATTAATGATGTTATTTGCTTTACAACTTCCATATGTTCATCATGTTCATCTTTTTCACTAAAGATTACTTGACTAATTATTTCAGTATTTGAAAATTGATTTATTGAGATTAAAACTTCATTTTCATAGATTTTACCCATATAAATAACTGCATTAACTGCAAGACCCATAACATCACATTTTGGTAAAGCAGCTTTGACTTCTTTAGCAATACTAAGTGCTTCTTCTTTATTACTACTTGCAATATGAATTCTAGCAACACAACCAGCACCAGTTCCAAAGTCAGAATCATGTATTTCATTTATTAAGGAATTATTGTTTTTATATAATAAATTTAAAGTTTTCATAAACTACCTCATCACTTCATCATTATTACTCATTAGAAATTAATTGTAACATTATTTAAGCAATTTTTGTTAAATTATTTAGCATAAATAAAATATTTATCATAGCTTAATTTTAATAAAATATATTATTCGAGACTTAAGCAAAAATATTTAGTAAGCTAATACCCATTTAATCGATTTGAATTTAAAAGTGATCATATTCTTTGATCTAAAACTTTAATATCTTTTCTTCATATATATACTACTACAGTGCGGTTCCTTACACATTTCGTATACAGTATTTCTTTTTAATGTTGTTATTTTAGGTTGATATCCACTTCTACAATATATATAATATGGATTAGATAGTTAAAGAATATTCGTTTATATTTACCGTTCAATTAAAGTTGTGTAGGTAAATATTGTTGCGGATGTGAATAATTTAATGTTTTAAAATTTAAGGAGGACAAAATATGTCAGATGCAAAAACTTATGTTGCAGGTTTAGTAGAGAAAGCAAGAGTTGCTCAAGCAGTTGCAGAAAAATTTACACAAGAAGATGTTGATAGAATTGTTGGTGCTGTTGCTTATGCATTAACTAAGCCAGAAGTAGCTTTAAAGTTTGGTGAAATGCTAGTTGAAGAATCAGGAATGGGTGTTCCTGCTGACAAGCAAGCAAAAATGTTCGGTAAAGTTAAAGGTACTTATGCTCAAATGAAGGGTAAAGGTTCTGTTGGACTTATTGACTATAATGAAGAAACAGGCGTAGAGACTTACGCAAGACCTATGGGAGTTATAGGAGCTATCATTCCTGTAACAAATGGAGAAGCAACTCCAGTAGTTAAGGCAATTATGGCACTTAAAACAAGAAATGCTGTAATCCTTGCACCTCATCCAAAAGCAAGAAAAACTAACATGGCTGTAACAGAAGCAATCAGAGAAGTTCTAGTTAAAGTTGGAGCTCCTGCAGATTTAGTACAAGCTGTTGCACCTGAAATGGTATCTATCGAAGCTTCAGGAGAAATCTTCAAGCAAGTAGACTTTATCTTAGCTACAGGTGGTACACCAATGGTTATTGAAGCTTACTCTTCAGGTACACCTGCTATCGGAGTTGGAACAGGTAATGTTGTAACTATCGTTGACGGAACAACAGATCTTAACGCTACAGCTGATATGATCGTAAGATCAAAAGCTTTTGATAACGCTACATCTTGTTCAACAGAGAACAACATCATTGTTCTAGAAGAATGCTATGATGCTTTCGTTAAAGCTATGGCTGATAATGGTTGCGTACTAGTTAAAGAAAACACAGATGAGAAGCAAAGACTTCTAAAGACTTTATGGCCTGAGTCACCTGCTAACCACGATTTAAACAGACAAATCGTTGCTCAAAATGCAATGACAATTGCTGCTGCTGCTAATATCGAAGTTCCAGAAGGAACAAGAATGCTTATGGCAGAAGAAAATGATGGTTACGGAAATGACTTCCCATTCTCAGGCGAGAAACTATCTCCAGTATCAGGAGTTAGAAAAGCTAAAGACTTTGATGATGCTGTAGATAAGTTAATGAAAACTCTTGATTATCAAGGTAAGGGACATAGCTGTGGTATCCACACAACTATTAAAGAAAGAGTTGACAGATTAGGTGCAGAAGTTCCTGTTTGTAAAGTTTGTTGGAACCTACCTCAATGCCTATCAAACTCTGGTTCTTGGACTTGTGGTTTCCCAGTGTCTATGACTTTAGGTTGCGGTACTTGGGGCAACAACAGCATTTCGCACAATGCTACTTACAAGGATTTATTAAACTTCAATTATGTTGCTAGACAAATTCCATCTTGGCAGCCAACTGATGAAGAATTATTCGATACTGTAGACAAGTCTAATCTATAAATCTAAAACATAATATAGTGTAAGAATTACTATAAAGGGCAAATCTTTGCCCTTTATAGTTGTATTATTTATTAAGTAAGCCGATATCTGTTATTGTGATGCTAAGTTGAGCAATACTGACAGGCTATCAAATCGCTATAAATAATCATTCTCTAGTTTATTGAGGATTGTTTATATTTAATAAGGAGGTAAAAATGTCAAATATTAAAGAAAAAAGTTTGAAGTATAATATGCACTCTTGGAGCGCTCAAGGAGCTTTGAACCCAAAGACTATTGTAGATGCAGAAGGTCTATATTTCTATGATGAAGAAGGTAATAGATATGCAGATATGTCAGCACAACTTGTAAACTCCAACTTAGGACATAAAAATCAAGCAATTATCAAGGCAATAAAAGACCAAGCAGATAAAATGCCTTTCATGGGACCAGGATTTGCTGTAGACGTTCGTTCAGATGCAGCCGAAGCTATTTCTAAACTATCAGGAATGGAAGACGCTAAAGTTTTCTTTACAAATGCTGGAGCAGAAGCAAACGAAAACGCACTAAAAATGGTTAGAGCTTTCACTGGAAGAAACAAGGTATTTTCTGCTTATAAATCATATCATGGTTCATCAGCTGGAGCTGGAATGCTTACTGGTGACCCAAGACACTTTGCTAATGAGCCAGGACCTGCTGGCTTCATAAAATATGATTATCCGTATGCATATAGAGCACCTAAAGCTTGTAATTTCAAAAGCGAAGAAGAAGTTACTGCTTTCTATTTAGAACTTCTAGAAAATCAATTCCTATATGAAGGACCTCAAAATGTTGCTGCAATTTGGCTAGAAACAGTTGTAGGATCTAATGGTATTCTTATACCTCCTAAAGGATATATGGAAGGTGTTAGAGCTCTTTGTGATAAGTATGGCATCCTTATGGTTTGTGACGAGGTAATGGCTGGATTCTATAGAACCGGAACACCTTTTGCTTACATGAACTTTAACATTGAACCTGATTTAGCTGTATTTGCTAAAGGTGCTACTTGTGGATATGTTCCTCTAGGTGGTGTTCTTGTTTCTAAAAAAGTTGCTGATTATTTTGATAATAACAAAATGTTCTGTGGACTTACTTATAATGCTCATGTTTTAGGTTGTGCTACAGCTGTAGGAACAATTAAAGAATATGAAAGACTAAACATTGAAGAGAATGTAAAGGTTCAAGGTAAAATCTTAGCTGATACGCTAGATAGCTTTGTAGATAAACACCCTTGCGTCGGAGAAGTTAGACATATTGGTTTATTCTCTTGCGTAGAGTTAGTAAAAAGCAAAGAAACTAGAGAACCAATTGTTCCTTATGGAAAAGATCCTGAAGGAGTAATTCCTAAGATTATTGGAATGTTAGTTCAAAGAGGTTTCTGGACATACATGATGGAAAACTGCTTAACTGTAGCTCCTCCACTAACAATAACAACTGAAGAATTAACTGAAAACCTAGCAATACTAGATGAAGTTCTTTCAGAAGTAGACAAAATGATTTAAGTAAAGAAAATCAAAAAAAAATTAAATTAACCTAAAAAGCCTGCACAATTTCTGCAGGCTTTTTATATAAATTAAAATCAAAAAATCAAAAGCGCACCCTTCCCTTGTATTTCTTGAATTAAAAACTAATCCTCAAAATTCCTATGACAATTTTCGAATTCAACTAATTTACCATAATAAATTACGGTAGTCTGCTTAATTTATAAGCATTAATTAAGGGATAAATGCAGCTGTTTTCAATAAAAAGCTTTAAATATTAATGTTTATCCCCTTTTATTTTAAAAATATGTTATAATAAAAGTTCGGATAAAACTAACAACAGTGAGGAAAATATGAAAAAGAAAGATAGAATAGTAAACATAGCAGTAATCGCCCACGTTGATGCAGGAAAATCAACATTAGTAGATGCTTTTTTAAATCAAAGCGGAGTTTTTAGAGAGAATGAAGATGTAGTTGATTGTGTAATGGACAGCGATGATATAGAAAGAGAAAGAGGAATTACTATCTACTCTAAGAACTGTTCCATAATGTACAATGACACTAAAATTAATATTGTTGATACACCTGGACATGCTGACTTTTCTTCTGAAGTAGAGCGAATAATGAAAACAGTAGATACAGTAATATTGCTTGTCGACTCTAGTGAAGGACCAATGCCTCAAACTAGATTTGTACTAAAAAAATCATTAGAAGCTGGTCTTAACCCAATACTTCTAATTAATAAGTTAGATAAAAGAGATGCTCGAGTAGAAGAAGTAATAGATGAAGTATATGAATTGTTCATGGACTTAAATGCTAATGACGAACAACTTGACTTCCCTATTCTTTATGGAATAGCAAGACAAGGAATAGTTGTAAGAGACCCAAAAGAAGTTGAAGAAATACATGTGGAAAACCCAGATCACTCCAAGATTGATAAAACTCCTACTGGAGATATGGCTCATAACCTTAGTATACAACCACTGTTCGAAACAATAGTTGAACATGTAAAAGAATACCCTGACTATGATGAAAATCCATTACAGCTTCAAATTTCAACCTTAGGATATGATGACTATATTGGCAGACTAGGTATAGGCAGAGTAACTCAAGGAACTTTAAAAGAAGGAAGCCAAGTTACGGTTGTTAAGGCTGACGGAAGTGTTGTAAATAAAAAAGTTAATCAGATTT
The DNA here is from genome assembly GCA_964370075.1 of uncultured Oscillospiraceae bacterium. Lineage (GTDB taxonomy): Bacteria > Bacillota > Clostridia > Peptostreptococcales > Anaerovoracaceae > CAYJHC01. The sequence continues at coordinate 8,983 of CAYJHC010000041.1, forward strand.
TTATTTATAGAGGATTACAAAGAGTTAATGTAACAGAAGTTAAAAGTGGAGACATAGCTGTAGTTTCTGGTATTAGTGATATTTCTATAGGGGAAACTATATGCGATTTAAATAATCCGCTACCTATGGAAACAATTTCAATTGAACCTCCCACCCTCTCAATGAACTTTATGGTAAACAAATCCCCTTTTGCAGGAACTGTTGGAAAGTTTGTGACATCTAGACATATTAAAGAGAGATTAAATAAAGAGCTTGAGGTAAATGTAGGCCTTGTTGTTGAAGATACTGATTCAACTGATGTATTTAAGGTTTCAGGTAGAGGAGAACTTCACCTTTCAATTTTAATAGAAAATATGAGAAGAGAAGGATATGAGTTAGCTGTTTCAAAACCTGAAGTAATCTATCAAAGAGATGAAAATGGAAAAAAATTAGAGCCTATTGAAGAAGTTGTAATTTCTGTTCCAGACGAATATAGTGGAAGCGTAATCAACAAGCTAAATCTAAGAAAAGGTATGATGACAGAAATGGCTGGGGAAAACGGTTATTCTAAAATCGTATATATGGCTCCTACTCGAGGATTATTAGGTTATAGAACCGAGTTTATAAATGATACTAGAGGTGAAGGAACTATGGTAAGAAGGTTTGCTTGTTTTGAAGAGTATAAAGGTGATATTCCTCAAAGAACAAATGGAGTAGCTATTTCACAAGAGCTAGGAACATCCACACCTTACGCCCTATTTAATGTACAAGAACGAGTTCAGTTATTTATTCCACCAAGCACAAAAGTATATGAAGGAATGATTATTGGAATGAATAGTAGAAATGAAGACATGGTAGTTAACCCATGCAAGGCAAAAAAGGCTACTAACATGAGAGCTTCAGGAAATGACGATGGCATTAAGCTATCCCCTCCTAGAGAGTTTACACTTGAAGAAGCTTTAGAGTTTATCAATGACGATGAACTTGTAGAAATTGTGCCAGATGATATAAGACTTAGAAAGAAACTACTTTCTGAAATGGATAGAAGAAGAGCTAATAGATAGAAAATAAAATAATAAAAAAAGACCTTAGTTCATATTGAAAAATCAATTGAATTAAGGTCTTTTATCTAATTAATAAACTAGTTGTTAGTTTCTTCTAAATAGTCTAAAAACTCCTCTGTAGTCTTAGTAAATTCAACATCTACTGTAGACCCCTTCTCAACTAAAAACTCGCTTAGACCATACTCTGTTCCATTATCTGCCCAGTCATAAGTGTACCCTAGTCTTGTCCAAGGGTAAGTTTCTTCATAATAATAAGATGATACTATGTTTTCATCAAACCAACCTCTATAAGTCTCTTCCATATTTTCTGGATGTGATATTTGCATTTCATCTTTAGTTACATCAGTTTCATAAGCTGGCCTAACTACATCCTCAAGTTCTACCCAAAGTGCTGTGAAGTGCGTTTTTTCATCTTCAGCAGGAAGACCAATTAATTGTTCAAATCTTACTTCCCAATCTTCTACACCATTCTTATTTTCTTCGTACCAACTTGAAATTTCCTTGTCAGTAAATGTCCAAATATCACCAAATTCAAGAACTGTACTTTCTCCATCTATATAACTATCTGGATAGCTATGCCATGTTAGGAGTAATACCTTCCCCTCATCATTCCAAGTTGTCATAGAATCATCTTCTGTAAGTGTTACCAAAGGAAGGATTTCTTCTTCTTCAGCTACCATTGCGTCTAAAACCGCTGTTTCATAAAGACTTAAACTATCGTTAGAACCGTCTTCAGTTCCAGTACCACACCCTACTAAGCTAAATGTAAATATTAGTAAGTAGTTAATAAAACTACTTTCTTTTTCATAATTCTTTCTTTCCTTTCATATATAAACCAATAAAGTTTTAACCTTTTAAGTCTGACATAACCTTTGAGATATCCCCATTAATAATTATTCCCTTCTTTTCTATTTCTTTAGGCAAAGAGGTTTCATCTAAGTTTATACAGACATAATTTGCATTCTTGCTTGTATATGTCATCTGCCAAAACGGATATTTAATAATGCCAGGAGTATTATAACCAATTCCTAGTTCTAAAAATAGAATCTTTTTCCCCAAATTTTTTTTAAGAAAAGATTGATATCTTTCATCTGCCAAATGCCAACCTTCACTTTCTACAAAGGTACTGTCCACTCTAAGATTAACTGTCATTGTCTCTCCACATTTTGGACAATATGGGATTAATTCAGTTGGAATTTTAAGATCCTTTTGTTTCTCTACCATTTCGAATATTGAATCTCTATTATTATAAGTTTCCTTATGGCAAGGAACAGAGCATTGATACAAGCCATAATCTCCTTGAGTATAGAAAAGTCGGCTCTTTTCAAAACTGTTTAAAAGAAACAAGTGGTCTGCATTAGTTGTAATTACAAAGTAATTTTTATCTTTTACAAGGTTAAATAGATTTTCATAAGTTGAATCAATTTCGGCTGTATATCTGTTGTGATAAATATGTCTACTCCAATAGCCCCAATGCTCTTCTAGAGTTTTATGTGGATAAAAAGCAGCAGAATACATATCAGATAAATTGTATTTTTCAATAAACTCAGGCATAAGGTTTTTGAATCTTTCCCCACTATATAGAAGTCCTGCTGCGGCAGAAAGTCCTGCTCCTGCTCCAATAACTATGGATTCTGCATCTTCAATTAACTCTCTTACTCTATTCATCTTCGCCAAGTATGTTTCTGTAGATTGTGTAGTCGATTTCTTTAAAAACATTAAATATCACCTCAATTTCACTCTTTGTTTTATCTAAAAATTCACTAACTGTTCTAACTGCAATTTCAGCTGCTTCTTGATTGGGGAAATGAAACTCACCAGTTGAAATACAGCAAAAAGCAATAGATTTCAAATTATTTTCTAAAGCTATCTTTAAACAGCTTTTATATGAATTAGCCAATAGTTCACAATCTTTTTCTGTTAGCTCGTTATTAATAATTGGCCCCACTGTATGGATTATATACTTACTAGGAAGATTATATGCATCTGTTATTTTAGATAAGCCTGTTTCTTCTTCATGACCTTGTCTTTCCATTATTTCAAAGCAATCATTCCTAAGTTGTAAACCTGCTGCTGAATGAATTACATTGTCAATACAAGCATGACAAGGAATAAAACATCCTAACAACGCTGAGTTGGCTGCATTGACTATGCCATCAACCTGAAGTCTAGTAATATCCCCCTTCCAAAGATAAATTTGTTTATTTAATTTAATTGGGCTTAAGTCGGCTATAGATATTATCCCTCGCTCTAAGGATTCAGTTCTTAATAGTTCATCTTGAACTTTTAAAAAATCTTCTCTAATTGGCTTCGGATTTCGTACATTCATCAGTGACCTTAATAATTGCCTTTGTTCTCCAATTTCTTTCTTAAAATTTTGTGCTTGAGGTTTATATCCTGGCATTTCATTTAACAAAATATTATTCAAGTACATAATTTGTTCTAATTGATTCATAATCATCCTCTCTATTTATCTTATTTAAAGTATATAGGTTTATCTGATTAATAGTTAGTGTAATTTTAATTATAAGCAATCGCCTTTACTGGGCAGTTTAAGTAGCAATCGCCACATTCATCACAGCGATTTTTGTCTATGGTGTACTTTTTGTTTTCTTCATTTACTGCTAAGAAAGAACATTTCTTTTTACATACTCCGCAAGAAATACACTTTTCTTCATGGATAACTAATCCTCTATATTTTACTTTTGCTCCATTATAACTAAAGTATGTTCTCTCGAGTTTGTTGTCTCGATTTACTTTCTCAAAGTCGTAATCAAACACATCTCCCCTACCAGAATTTATACAGAAAACAACCATTGCCTTATATAACTCTTGATCCTTAATGCAAAAATCAAAAATTGGATTATTTTTTGCTTTAAGATCTTCAATTGAAACTTCAACAACTGTACCTGTCATACGAATAGCATACCCACCTTCAAATATAGGCATACCTTCTTCGTCATGTTTTACTTCAGTATTTGCACATAGCCCACTAATTGCAATAGTCCCATTAGTTTTTAACTGCTTGTAGAAAGGTTTAGTAAACATTGTCATAAAGTATATTCCCTCATTATCATATCCTCTTAAATGGGCAATACGTGATTCTGGCTCTCCTTCTTCATTTATAGTCGAAAATGAAAGACATCCGATTTTATCAAATTTTTCGTATATTTCTTTGATGTTCATAATATTCCTCCTTAAATCACACTAGAATACTCTTATTAGATTCTACTTCGTTTTTCTTTAACTTTTAATACTCAACCCTAAAACAGTAAGTTGAGATGTATCTTATATGCCGTAGATTCCAAATTAAGACTTTGTCCAATAGCCATCTGTTCTTCAGCAAAAGTAAGTCTCCAAGATTCATCATTCTTGATTGTATAATCAATATTTGTTTCAGTCATGGCCCCTTCCATCAATGATTACCAAAAGAATATGCTGATTATTAAATCACAATTAATAAAACAATTATATATCCTTACTCCTTATTTTACTACTTGACATCTTTAAAGTCTATATAATATTCACTATAGATGTGTTAGCTAAATACATTCGATATACATTTTACTATTGATGTGAGATTCCACAATAATATTTTCTTATTCGGTACAAGTTATATAGCTTAATCTCTATTTAAAATAATTGCAACCAACATAATTTTAACAAACCCTCATTTTTATAAGAAAATCAAATTGACTTTTAAAAGGTTTTCTTTATAAAACACATTAAGAGAAAATTAGAAGATAAATTTTTAGAAACAAAAAGGTTCCCTCTACCAAATAATTTGATAAGAGAACCTTTTCTCATATAGCATTAACTGTACATTTTAATTATTCAATTTCCATTGCAACAGCTCTAACTGGTGATCCATCTGCCCCAGCAATTTTAAGAGGAAATGCAGAAATTAATACATTGTCAAAATCTATATGATCAAAGTAAGCCATATTTTCCCCTATCATCAATCTTTTTTCTGCAAACAAATCATGTACTGGAAATTCTGTACCTCCAGTTTTATCTGCGTTTATAGTGTCTATGCAAAGAAATTTAATACCTTTTTCTACCAAATATTCTGCAACTTCTTTTGAAACATATGGATGCTCAAAGAAAGCATCTGTTCCAACTTTTTTATACCAATTAGTGTTAAATAAAACTATCTTGCCTGGGGTTATTTGATCACTATATTTTTTTATATCTTCCATTATTATAGGTTCATTGGAACTTTTTTCTGTAACTCTAATTACAACAGCTTCTCCAAAGAAAAAGTCTAGTTCCATTTTATCAATTTTCTCTCCAGCATTTGTGAAATGATATGGAGCGTCTACATGTGTTCCTGTTTGAGACCCTACTAAAACACTGAAAAGATTATAACCTTCGTTTTCAATTGTAGTTGCAACTTCTATTTTAGGTTCAGGGTCGCCGGGATATATAGGAGTCTTTTCCGTAATGTCCCAAGATAAATCTATAAATTTTTTAACTTTCATAAAAATTCCTTTCTTATACAAATAGTACTTGCTTAGATTAAATCATTAAAATCATTTAAGTTGATTTTTTTACCTTCATTTTGATCCGCTATTGCCTTTCGAACATCATCATGTCTTTTTTTACTCAAAGGATATCTTAATACTAATAGCACTGTTAGTAAGTAGATTCCTCCACATAAAAATGCATACATATTCTTTAACCCATCTAATGTTTCTGCAGTTTGAACTGGGGCATCACTATAACCAATCCAAGTTAACAGCACTCCGAGAACTGCGACGCCAAGGGCTCCACAGAATTTTTGAACAAAAGCTACTACTCCAAAGACAATTCCATCTGTTCTTTTCCCTAACTTTAATTCTGTTACATCAACACAATCTGGAATCATAGCCCAAGGGACTTGATAAACTGCCGCATTTCCTAAAGACATAAGTATAGCAAGTATATAAATGCTTGTAGCATCTCCTGGTTGAATTAAAAATCCAATCATAACTGCCATTACAAAACCCTCTAATCCAACAGCAATCACCCAAGCTGCTTTCTTAGAGAATTTTTTCATAAACAAGTCTATTATATAAGCTCCAACAATACTAGCTATTCCAAATACCATAGTTACACTTGCGATTTGCGATCCGCTTAATTGTGCATAATTAGTGTAATAATATACCTGTAAAGCATAGTTTATTGTATTTGCAAAGATAGCAATTCCAAATAGTAACATAACTATTCTTGCTGGTTTATTTTTGAATATTAAAGCAATTTCTTTATATGAAAATTTTCCGTGATTTTCACTACGTCTTTCATACCCTTTAGTAGCTTTCCATAGTAAGAAAATAAACAATAATGCCACTAACATATAGCATGCAATAGTAGCGCTCCAACCAGTGTCTGGATTATCAAATAGTCCACCAAAGTATGCTACCAACATAAGGGTCGGGCTTATTGCAACAGTTGATGCTAATCCGAAATAGTTTTTAAATGTTGCAAGAGATGCTCTTTCATCATAGTCAAGTGTCATTTCTGATCCAAGAGCCGAACTTGAAATATCAAGTACTGTTTGAGCTGTATAATAACATAATATAATAATTACAAAATAAATTTTTGAAACTGTATCATCAAAACCCCAGTTGGTAAATAACAAAATACTAACAAATGCAAAAGGTAATGCCACTCCAATGATGAGAGGTCTTCTTCGACCACTCTTCCATTTTATATTATCAGAAACACCTCCAATAATTGGGTCTGTTACAGCATCCCATAACGTGCCTAAAGAAATCATTGCTCCTGCAAATGCTGCAGATAAACCTACTACATCTGTAAAAAAGTATAAACCGTAGTAGCTGAATGCTGTCCATGTAATAAAACTACAATACCCTGATAGTCCATACCCTAATTTCACCTTAAACGGTAGTTTCTCTTGTCTAATGTTTTCAATGTTGTTTTCCATTTCATCCTCCTTAATCTAAAAAATAACTGTTTAGTAACTTCTATCTTTTCCCGTTTTTCCTTTGTAACGCTAAAATTGAAATAACTTCATGCATT
>CAYJHC010000042.1:0-15944 GCA_964370075.1 uncultured Oscillospiraceae bacterium
TCTCCTTTTCTTTGAGGAATTACTACTGGAACGATCTCATCTTTGAACTTTCCTTCTTTAAGTGCAGCTTCAGCTTTTTGTTGTGAGCTTGCAGCAAAAGCATCTTGTGCTTCTCTTGAAATTTCCCACTGATCAGCAATATTTTCAGCTGTAAGACCCATGTGAATCTTGTTGAATGCATCTGTAAGACCGTCATTTACCATAGTATCAACCATCTTAGCATCTCCCATTCTTGCTCCCCATCTAGCAGCTGGCATGATGTATCCAGATTGAGACATGTTTTCAGCACCACCAGCAACGATTATCTCAGCATCTCCTGCTTTAATAATTTGTGCCGCTAAGCTAACTGCTCTTAATCCTGATCCACAAACTTTATTAATTGTCATAGAAGGAACCTCTTGAGGTATTCCTGCATCTATTGAAATTTGTCTTGCAACGTTTTGTCCAAGACCTCCTTGAAGTACATTACCCATAATAACTTCATCAACTTGCTCACCAGCAATTCCAGCTCTCTCTAAAGCGCCTTTTACAGCAATAGCTCCTAGCTCTCTAGCCGGTACATCTTTTAAAGAACCTCCAAATGATCCAATTGGTGTTCTCGCTATACTTACAATTACTACGTCTCTCATTTTGTCCTCCTGTCAAACAACTTATAACATAATTCTCAACAACTCTTAGATTTGCGCATTTTTGTATACTATATACTTGTCAGCGTCAACTATCTACTATTTTACCATATTTTTTTCGATTTGGTTAAATTTTTTCAAAAAAATAAAATAGTCGCACAATTCATTAAAATCACATCGTGCGACAGTGTTTTTTTGTATAATCACATCATTTTTTGATTACTTACAGTTAATTTGACATAGCTATTCTACATCTCTCAGTTCTACAATATATTTTTCAACTAACTCTATTGGTTTATATGAAAACTTTGCTTTTCTTAAATTTAGAAGCCCCATGTCTTCTTCCCTATTCATATATTTTATGTTATTAGGCATAGCCTTGCAAAATTCATTGTTTATTGCCTGATATAAACCTCTAATATGCTTATTCGCCTTTTCTATATGAACAGTAACTGTATTTTTCCCCAAGAGCCCGCCAACGGAAACAGCTTCAATTCTTCCTTCAATTTTTATTGCCCCTCCAAAATATCCTGCCTTGTCTATATTATCAAAGACATCTCTCATTGCAACCTCTTCATTTTTCAAAAGAACCATCTCATATTCTGGAATATTTTTCTCTTTATTAAACCTATCAATAAACTCCATTACATCATCTGCCATGTCAGCTGTAAGGGTTACATATTCATATTCATACTCATTCTTAAAATGATTAAGATGATTTTTTTTACCATGGTAGGCTTTCCCTGCAAGTTCTATAAGGTCTTGTTTAAGATAGAGGTAATCATAATTCGGCCTATCTTCTATAAAAGAAAACTCTTTTGGAAAGGCTCTTTGAAGTTCCTCTAAAATTCCAAAAGGTACCAGCCTCATAGAGAATTGCGAACCTTTTTCTTCAAATATTTTCTTTGCTTTCAAAACGGTTTCTCTTACCCTTTGGCTGTCATATTTACCATCTTTGCTTACTGGAGGAAACATGAAGTACTCAAACCTACCTTGCTCTAATTCAAGGTGACTTACTCCAGCAACACATAAGTAATCTCCTATTTCTTGCCAAGAAAACTGGTTTATATCTCTCCACATATAAAGTGCTGAAAAAGAAAGCCCTGAAGTTTTATATTTATATCCTTTAAGGTATTCTTCTAATTTGGCTCTATTTTCAAAAGAGACTAAATTCTCAAATATTTGCATTATTACTTGTACAATATTCGGTATTGGAAATACTGCACACTCCTTTCCTATAAATTATTTTATTATTTTTGATACTTCTTTGAAGCCTTCTGATTTTGCAAACTCCAGAATTTCAAAAAGAATCGCTTCATACGTTGTGATAATCACTCCAGCTCTTGCCATTCTGTCTATAGATACTTTTTTATTATTATCAGTTCTAGATCCACAGCAGTCCTCTACAACATATACTTTATACCCTTTTTCCACAAGATCTAACGCAGTTTGTGCAACGCAAATATGCGTTTCAATTCCACAAAGAACTACTTCTTTATAGCCTTTACCTTCTTTTTCAAGGTACTCAAGGAAACCCTCTTCTCCTACGGCGCTAAAGTGCATTTTTTCAAAATATGTTGCCTTACCTCCGAAGGCTTCATTAATAGTGTCTATTGTAGGACCTAGTCCTTTTACATATTGCTCCGTTACAAGAATTGGTAAATTTAATTCAGCCGCTCCTCTTGCTAATTTCGCAGTATTTTCTTCTAATTCATCACAGTGAGCTATTGCTGGCATTAACTTTTCTTGAAAGTCAATAAATAACATAATTTTTTCTCTTTTACTCATAGTATCTCCTCTTCTTTCATTATTATTCTTTATTTAATCACCTTATACTTAATATCCCTATCCGCATTTCTTAGTCACCCTTCTCAATAGCCAATATAGGAGTTATAGAGTTTTAAATATAGTTGCCCTTAAAGTTCTTTTAATCCTCTTCCCCATATTTCTTCAACTATATCATGAGCAGTTAGATCAAACTGCAAAGGTGTGATAGATGCGTAGCCCTCTTGCATTGCCAAAACATCATAGTTTAAATTCTTACTTCCATAAACCTTTGGTCTACCACCATATTCAAAGACAGCTTCTTCTTCGCTTTTTTCTCCTTTATATGGCTCTAGCCACTCTTCATACTCACGCTTGCCAAGTTTTGTTATTCTTGTACCTTTTATTTCTTCCTTTGGCAAGTGAGGAGAGTTCATATTTAAAACCATTCCAGGCTTAAGCTCCTTCGACACTTTATCAAAAGTTGTTTTTATCATATCTATAATATAGTCAAATTCTCTAGGATTATGGCTATTTAGAGATAAAGCCACAGAAGGAATTCCGTTTAAAGCTCCTTCAATAGCCGCGCCTACAGTTCCTGAGTAAAGAGTATCAGTCCCCAAATTTCCACCATGGTTAATCCCAGAGTATAAAAGGTCAAACTTTACGCCATCTTTAGCAAAAAATTTTAGTCCTAATTTCACACAGTCTACAGGAGTTCCGCTACACTTTGCAGCCTTAGTCGCTCCTTCAAATTCTACGTTAGTCACAGACATTGGTTTTCCTATTGTAATCCCATGACCACTGGCACTTCTTTGTCCATCAGGTGCACAAACATATACTGCTGCCTTATCTTTTAAAGCGTCTACCAACCTCTTTATTCCTTCTGCTTCAATTCCATCATCATTTGTTACTAGTATATTAATCATCAATTCTCCTTATTTTCTCTCTATTTGCACTTTGTATTTGTTATCTCTACAAAGATTTTCCACCTTTTATTTTATTTATTATTTCCACGAAGGCTTTCAACCTCTTCTTTAGTAAGCTTTCTGTAGTGACCTTCCTTTAGTCTACCTAGAATAACCTCTCCTACCGAAACTCTTTGAAGCTCTATTACCCTATTCCCCACAGCCTTACACATTTTTCTAATCTGTCTATTCTTTCCTTCTGATATTTTTATTTCTAAAACTGCTGTCGCCTTATTTTGCCTAATTAGTTTCACCCATGCCTTTGCTGTCACATAACCACCTATATCCACCCCATTTCTCAGTTTCCCAATTCTTTCTGGTGATATTGTCCCTGCAACTGTAACCTTATATGTTTTAACAATCTTATTCTTAGGATGAGCCAGTTGATTAAAAAAATCTCCATCATTAGTCATTATTAAAAGACCTGATGTTTCAAGGTCTAATCTTCCTACAGGAAAAATTCTTTCTGGTATATCTGTAAGCAATTCCATCACTGTTGGCCTTCCCTGCTCATCAGAAACAGTTGTAATATATCCGACAGGTTTATTTAATGCCACATAAACCTTCTTTTCCGAAGGGGAAATAACTTTCCCATTCACTTCTACTCTATCATCGGGCTGTACTTGACAACCCATTTCTGTAACAGTTCTCCCATTTATTTTGACATTTCCATTTTGCGTGAGTTCATCAGCTTTACGTCTGCTTGCTATCCCTGATGCAGCTATGTATTTATTTAATCTCATTTCTCGCTCCTAATCCAATTTATATTTCAAGTTCATCTTTGTTTCTAATTTTACTTTTATTCCAATCAATTTATGTTACATTTTGCTTATGTATTATAAATTTGGCACTACTTCTCCATAATAATAATTATTCATATTTTATTCACTCTGATATTCTATCATATATATTATAAATGCGCTACAATTTATGGCTGAAAGGTGGCTATGGGTAGTCAACCTAAGCTGCACACAGTATAAAGTATCTATTCATTTATTTTCCTGGCAGTCTATCATACTCTACAAAAATGTGCTACAATTTATGTGTGAAAGGTGGTAACAATGGGCAAACTAGAGAAAAAAGTATTAACTTTAGCATTACTTGCTGGGGAAATAATGATGAGAAGCGGTTCAGAAGTCTACAGGGTAGAAGATACTATTCTTCGGATTTGTAAAGCGTGCAAAATGGATAATGTAGGTGTTTTTTCCACTACATCAGGAGTTTTTGTTTCTGTTTCCAGAGAAGAAGATGACTCCCTTACTTCCGCAGCCATAGTTACAGTAAAAAATGTTGGCATAGACCTAGATAAAATTTCAAAAATAAACTCTTTTGCAAGAGAATTTACAACTACAGATTTATCAATTGAAGAAGGAATTGAAATCTTAAAAAAATTGGATAACAAAAAAGCATACCCAATTGGCCTTAGGCTACTATCTTCTGCTATTGTTTGCGCCTTCTTTTCTTTAATATTCGGAGGGCAATATGTCGATGCTGCAATTACTGCCGTTATAGGAACTGGAATTTACTCTATTAACCTTGGTCTAGACCACATAGGTACAAACTATTTTTTGAGGGGCTTTCTCTCTGTTAGCCTTGCTTCATTCATATATATTTTACTCCAATATTCGGGAATATTAATTGATGCTTCCCCCTCAATTATAGGAACCCTAATGCTATTTGTTCCTGGAATTGCAATAACTACTGCCATCAGAGAGTTCATTTCAGGAAACATGTTATCAGGACTAACTAGATTAAGTGAAGCAGTTGCCATAGGCATTTCCCTGGCTGCCGGAGTTGGGGTAGCTCTTCATCTGCTAAATTACACAGGAGGTTTAGGTTAATGATTTTAGAAATTTTCTTTATATTTATGGCGACTTTAGCCTTTACAATCATATTCCACTCTCCTAAAAAAACAATACTGCCTACCGCTGTTATTGGGGCTATTGCTTATGCCATATATCTACTTACCGAGCCAAGTTACGAATCAATCTTTGCGGTATTCTTAAGCGCTTGTGCAGTAGGCCTCCTTGGAGATATCTGTTCTAGGATAATGAAAGAACCCACAACATTATTTATTATTCCTGGAATAATGCCCTTAGTTCCAGGATCACAAATGTATTATACTATGGCAGCTTTAATTGATGGAGACTTTAACGCTACTGCAGAAACGGGATTACTAACGCTTGCAATTGCAGGCGCTATCGCCCTAGGACTTGTAGTTGAAGGCTCTATCTTCCACATATTTAAAAATATTAAAAATGGTATTAGAAAGAGCAAGACTACTATATAAGGAGTATACTTATATATTTTCATATAATTGTAAAATTATTTCGATTTTTTGCATGCTACTTAATCAACTTCAGGCTAATCTAGAAGTTGATTTTTTTATACATCTAAGACGCAGCTTCCTCTTCATAAAAGGAGAAGGGCATTTATTTACCCTAGTTTTCTGGGTATTTTTTTGTATTCTACATACATAATACCTGCTTCTTATGTATACTGAATATCTCCTTAACATCTCTTGTTTTTCTCTTATAAAAAACTGTATAATTTTCATAGCCTAAATGACTGACAATTCATACATTAATAATTATTCAGTGAATAATCTATTGCTAATTTAATTTAAGTTAACATATATTATTTTTTACGGGCTTCAATAGTGTTTTATATAAAACGCTATTAGAAACATTGACATATTTTGCACTAACTAATTTGTACTAATTTAAGAGAGGTATTTATGCAGAATCCATTGAAAAAACTAAAAGGCGTAAAAGTTCCCCACTATAAAGGAACTTCCTTATTTCCAACAACTATCTTACCTACCCCTGAGGAGGTAGAAATATCAATGCTTCAACATATTGGTGCTCCTTGCGAACCTGTTGTTTCAGTTGGAGACTATGTCTACAAAGGCCAACTGATTGGGAGTTCCGATGCTTTTATCAGCGCTAATATCCATTCTAGCATTTCAGGTAAAGTAAAAGGGTTCTCTAAAAAAAGAGCCATGCATGGCGGAGATAATCAAACAATTATTATTGTTTCTGACGGCGAAGATAAATTAGACCCTTCTATTCATCCTCCAGTAGTAAACTCTAAAGACGAATTCATACAAGCAATTAAGGCTAGTGGCCTAGTGGGTTTAGGGGGAGCTGCCTTCCCTTCTCACGTTAAATTTAATCCCCAAAATTTAGATGAAATTGATACTTTAATAATTAATGGAGCTGAATGCGAACCTTATATCACTTCGGACCATCGATTGATGCTAGAACGACCTGACGATTTGCTAGATGGTGTAGAAGCCATACAAAAATTCTTAAAAATTTCCAAAGTATATATCGGCATTGAAAAGAATAAGCCTGACGCAATAGCCTTGCTAGATAAAAAAATCGAATACCGTAATTTAACTGGCGTTTATACTGTAGGTTTAGCTGAACTTTATCCCAAAGGAGCTGAGCGTGTAATTGTTGAAGAGATTACAGGTAACCCCCTCCATGCGGGCATACTTCCTTCCGCTTTAGGCGTAATAGTTTCTAACGTTGGAACTATAGCCTTTATTGGAGAGTACTTGAAAACTGGAATCCCTTTGATCAAAAAACGTATTACAGTTGATGGTTCTTCAATTAAAAATCCTCAAAACCTATGTGTACCAATTGGAACTAGAATAGTAGATATAGTTCAACATGCAGGAGGGTTCAGCGAACCTCCAGAAAAAATAATAATGGGTGGAGTTATGATGGGCTTAACATTAATAGACATAAAAATGCCGATTATAAAAAACACAAATGCTATACTCGCTTTTAACAAAAAAGACAGTTACATTGCGGCAGAAGCACCGTGTATTCACTGTGGTCGCTGTATATCAGTCTGTCCTTTAGGTCTAATTCCTGCAGAGATTTCAGCTGCATATGAGCATCGCGATATTAAAGAAATGGAAAGATTAAATGTAATGGAGTGTATGGAATGTGCAAGTTGCACCTATGTCTGTCCAGCTCGGAAGGCCTTAAACTTCATACACAAAGTAGGGAAGCTACTAGTAAAGGAGGCGAGAGAAAATGAAAAGTAATACCCCCCAAGAAGCAACAAACGAAAACCAAATAATTAACGATACACCTACCCATGATGTATTAATTGTAAGCTCTGCCCCTCATATAGTTAAAACCTTAGACACAAAAGAAATAATGAAGCATGTGCTAATAGCTTTAATCCCTGCCATGGTAATGGGAGTTCTTGTCTTCGGATATCGAGCTGCTACCCTTACCGCAGTGTGTGTTCTGTCTTGTGTCTTTTTCGAATATGCATTTTGTAAGTTCGCCACGTGGAAGAACTCTACAAGTGATTTGTCCGCTGTTTTAACAGGTGTAATACTCGCCTTTAATCTACCTTCAAGCCTTCCCTATTGGATGGCAGTTATAGGTTCTTTTGTGGCAATCGTAATAGTCAAGCAACTATTTGGTGGTTTAGGCCAAAATTTTGTAAACCCTGCAGTAGCTGCAAGACTAGTATTATTAATATCTTTTGCTACTGAAATGACCACCTGGCCATCACCTCAAATTGGTGGCGGGGCTTTTGACGGAACTACTTCTGCTACTCCGCTGGCCCTATTGGCAGAGGGATCCCCAGTCCCATCAAACTTGGATCTTTTCCTCGGTTTCGTTGGCGGTTCTATAGGAGAAATAAGTGCAGCTGCAATACTCCTTGGAGGTCTTTACCTAATTTTCAAGAAAATAATTTCACCAATTATTCCTGTAGTATTTTTGGGAACAGTTGCTATTTTTTCTGTAATAGCTGGTACAGATCCCCTATTCCAACTTTTTACTGGTGGTGTTATGCTAGGAGCTTTTTTCTGTGCTACTGATTATGTTACCTCTCCTATGATGCCACTAGGTCGAGTGATTTTCGCCATTGGCTGTGGAGTTATCACTATGATAATCCGACTTTATGGTTCCTACCCCGAAGGAGTTTCTTTTGCAATTATAATCATGAACATTCTAGCCCCAAGGTTAGATAAGCTTTCAATAAACAATCAATTAAAAAAAGGAGGTAAGCAAAATGTCAAAAAATAATTTTAAAGAACTAATTTTTCCTCCTTTGGCCCTAGTCCTCATATGCCTTGTAGTTACGGCAATACTTTCATTAGTATTCAACCTAACCGAACCAACCATAGAGGCTCATAAGACTAATTCGCAATCACTAAGTGCTCAAGAAGTCTTACCTAAAGGAGAGGGCTTTATCGAGAAGAAAGGAACTGTAGACGGAGTAACTTCTTACTTTCAATCTATGAATGATGAAGGAATTGCCGTCTTAGCTACGGAAAAAAGTTTTGGAGGAACTATGGATGTAATGGTCGGAATAGATACTGATGGAGAAGTAACTTCTGTAAAAATAGTATCCCACACTGACACCCCAGGCCTTGGAGATTTACCAATGACCGAAGAGGAACTTTCTCAGTACAAAAGAGTTTCACAACTTGATGGTGAAGGCACCAAGGAAAGCGATACAATTGATGGAGTTACAGGGGCCACAGTTTCATCAGATGCAATTTTCCGTTCCGTTAAATCTGCCCTAGACCAATGGAACGCCCTATAGGAGGAAGTTATGAATAAATCTACCAAAGATAATTTGCAATTCAAATATGAAATATTTTCTAAAGGAATTATTAAAGAAAACCCTGTTTTCATACTATTATTAGGCCTTTGTCCTGCCCTTGCCGTAACAACAAGTGCATTTAATGGCCTTGGAATGGGAATTTCAGTTATTGTGATTCTAACCTGTTCTAATATTGTTATTTCCCTTTTAAGAAAATTCATCCCCTCAAAAGTTAGAATTCCTTGCTACATAGTAGTAATTGCTGGCTTTGTTACAATAGTTCAGCTTTTACTAAAAGCCTATCTTCCCTCACTTGACCAATCGCTAGGGTTATTTATCCCTTTGATAGTTGTAAACTGTATAATATTAGGAAGAGCAGAAATGTTTGCCAGCAAGAACAATGTGTTAGACTCCGCTCTTGATGGTCTAGGGATGGGAGTCGGATTTACCCTCGCCCTGTTTTTTATGGGTGCAATAAGAGAAGTATTAGGTGCAGGCACATTCTTTGGATTTGAAGTCCTTTCAGAAGGGGTACAGCCTATGACAATATTTATGCTTGCCCCTGGCGGTTTCTTTGTATTTGCCATACTAGTTGCCCTTTCAAATGTATTAATGAAGGATAACGAAAAGAAAAGAAAAGATTTTGGATGTCAAAGCTGCTATCTAGTAGATACATGTAGCGCTTTTAGAGACGAAGCAGTGGAAAACAGTAGACTAAAGAAAGGCGATCAACATGTTGAAGAAAAAGTTAAAGAGGTTATTAAAGAAGAGGAGGCTAAGTATTAATTATGGAAGAAATATTAATCATAATGCTGAGTGTTGTTCTTGTTAACAACTTTGTATTAGCAAAATTCCTTGGAATTTGTCCTTTCCTAGGAGTTTCTAAAAAAACTGAGTCCGCAGCCGGAATGGGCTTTGCCGTAATTTTAGTAATGGTTTTAGCCACTCTTGTAACGTGGCCTATACAGAATTTGCTACTGGAACCCTTAAACATTGGCTATTTACAAACACTAACATTTATTTTAGTAATTGCTTCACTTGTGCAGCTAGTAGAAATCACATTAAAAAAGTATGTAACTTCTCTATACAAGTCTTTGGGGGTTTTCCTTCCTTTAATTACGACTAACTGCGCTGTATTGGGAGTTACAATAATGAATATAGATGAAGGTTTCACTTATTCGGAATCTATTTTCAATGCTATTGGTGCAGGTGTAGGTTTCTTACTTGCAATGGTTCTTTTCTCTGGAATCCGTGAAAAACTAGAAAAATGCAGAAACATTCCTGCCCCTTTCCAAGGAATTCCTATAACTCTAATATCAGCAGCCCTACTTTCTCTATCGTTTATGGGCTTTAGCGGAGTGGTAGAAGGAATTTTTGGTTAACAGACTCAGACTGAATATAATAAGACATATCAGGGAATTTAAATTTAATCAATTTATCACTTCCCAAAGTGCATATGAAAACTCTTAATATGTTAAAATTTAATTTGATTTTTAGATTGGATGTGAAAAAATGGATGGAATAATAATACCAATAATAGTTGTAGCAGCAATTGGTTTAGTTGCAGGAATTATTTTGACTATAGCCTCTAAGGTAATGGCTGTTTCAGTTGATGAACAAATTGAAGAACTAATGGCTGCTATGCCTGGCGCTAACTGCGGTGCATGTGGTTTTCCTGGTTGCGATAATTATGCAGCGTCTCTAGGTGAAGATGAATCTAGAAGTTTAAGCACTTCCCTATGTCCAGTTGGCGGCGACAAGTTATCTATTGAATTAGCAAGAATTCTTGGCATAGAAGCTACAACATCAGAGCCAAGAGTGGCATTAATCTCTTGTAAAGGTTCTTCTTCAAAAATAAAAAGAATTATGACTCACGACAAAGAATGGAGCTGTGCAGCTGCCAATCAACTCTACGGAGGACAAATGGAATGCTCCTATGGTTGCTTGGGTCATGGCGACTGCGTTAAAGCCTGTCCATACAATGCAATAAAGATAAACGAAAAGCTTGCAGAAATAGATAGATCAGCATGTATTGGATGTGGTATTTGCGTATCACACTGTCCAAAGAAGGTAATTCAAATGTCTCCACAAAACAACTTAGTTTTTATCGGTTGTGCTTCACATGCAAAGGGTGGCGAAACTAGAAAAGCCTGCCAAGTTGGATGTATAGGTTGCAAAAAATGTGAAAAAGAATGTCCTGAAGGTGCTATAGTAGTTGAAAATAATCTAGCCAAAATAGATTATGAATTATGCGTTAACTGTAAAACCTGTGCTACAATTTGCCCTACAAAGGCAATTGTAAGACTAATCAAAGTCCCTGCCAAACCTAAGAAAAGGTTTAACTTTTTCAAGAGTAAGATAGACAGTGAAGCCAATTAAGGCTCCAGTAACCACCGAAACAATAGTAAGGAATGGCAGATAAATAAAAACTTTAATATTTCCAAAAACCAGGGCAGCTATAGTTAGCTGTCCTATTATATGTAAAAAAGACCCACAAACGCTTACCCCTACAATAGAAAAACGTCCACTTTTTTTCAGGAAATACATTCCTACCAGCGAAAGTATAGCTCCTGCCATGCCATATAATGCGGAAAATATTCCTGCGAAAAGGAGTCCGTTTAAAAGAGTTCTAATTAAACTTACAGAAAATGCAACTGGTAGCCCGAAAACATACAGCCCAATAATTATTACTATATTTGCTAGTCCCAGTTTTATACCAGGAACACCAAAGTTAAAAGGTATTAAGAATTCCACATATGAAAAAATCAAAGCTAAGGCAACTAGAGTACCAATAACTGCAACTCTTTTACTTGGAGGAAGTTTTTTGCCATATAACCTTGCTGCAGACTGTCTATTCTGAGATGCCATCAAATTCACTTTCTCCTCCAACTACCTCTACAATTACTTTGTTCGGTATACATACTATACTTTCACCTGTCGAACTTTTCTCTCCTTGATGAACACAGTCTTGCCCCCTACAGTTAGCATCTTTCATAAAAACATTCCCATTTTCAATGCGGATATGATTAGTCTGCCCATCATTTTCTATGATTATATCTTCACTAGCAAAAATATCATAGGTTCCAAAAGTTTTGCTATCTGCAGTTATTATTATTTCTTTTCCCTGGCTTTTATCAAGCGTAAAAAGAAGGCCTACAATTAGGCCGAATATTAGAATTGCTATTATCAATAGAACATCTGCTTTTTTTAAAACTTTCACTTAATTGTTTTCTCTTCTTTAATTATTTTAACTTCAATTCGCCAAATCCTATTCTTCAAATTAACCTATGAAAATTCAACTTTGCTTTTCAATTATTCTTTATTTTGCCCTTCAGTGTCGATAATTAATTGATCTATATTAATCTGGCCTGGAAGTTCTTCCTCCACTTCTGCATCTAAAGCATTTGCAATGTCTTCAATTTCAGGTAATTCCTTTAGCGATTCATATCCAAAATATCTTAGAAATTCATCAGTTGTACCAAATAAAATCGGTCTACCAATTCCATCTGAACGGCCTACCTGACAAACTAGCTCTTTGGCTTCAAGCCCCTCTAAAACCCTATCACACTTTATACCTCTTACAGCTTCAATCTCACCTCTAGTTACAGGCTGCTTATATGCCACTATAGCCAACACCTCCAGTGCAGACTGGCTCAGTCTTCTTTTCCGTACTGGCGTGCATAGTCTCTCGATATATTCTGAATTCTCCGAATAAGAAGTAAGCTGAAAAGTTTTGTTTATTTCCCTTATTCTTATGCCTCGTTCTTCATCTTCATATTGAGCCGCTAGCTCTTGCATATATTTTATAGCTTCTTTAGTCTCAATATTCAAAACTTCTGCAACAGCCTTCGCTTCTAAAGGTTCACCCCATACAAACAACATAGATTCCATTACAGATTTTATAGTCTTTTCACTTGCCATCTTTTATTCACCTTCCTTAATCTCTTTATTTAGATTTTCACTGGCACCTACTGTAATAGGTCCAAATATTAAGTCTTGTTCCGCCCAGAGCCTGTTTTGTTTAACCATTTCCAGCAAAGAAGAAAAGGACAATGCTATATCGTATTTATCTTCTCTTTCATTTACCAACGAATAAAAATCCACCTTTTTATTTGCATCCATCTCAAATATTTTTTTGATAAAATCAAATTTCGCCTCAGTGGTAATTTTTTCCTTTTCTCTGTGTTCATATTCTCGCTTAATGTCCCCCTCTTTTTTCTTTCTAAGAAGAAATTTATTGAACGCGACTACAAACTGATCAATGTCTAAGGCAAGATATTCATCAGCTTCATGGGTATATTGCGCAAGATCTTCTTGAGGTTTTGTAAATATAGTCCGGCCGATTAATTCTCTTTCGGATAAAGCTTCTGATATGGCCTTGAACTTTCTATACTCAACAAGCCTTTCCATAAGCTCAGTTCTAGGATCCTCATCTACGAGGGTTGTGCCATCAATAGCCATTTTAGGAAGTAGCATCTTAGATTTTATTTCAAGCAAACTAGCTGCTAATATCATAAACTCAGTAGCAATTTCCACTTCTAGCTCTTTCATTTCTTCAAGATAATCAATATACTGCTTGGTTATTTCAGATATTTTTATATCATATATACTCATTCTTGCATTTTCTATTAGATATACAAGTAAATCAAAAGGTCCTTCAAACTGAGTCAATTTAACTTTGTATGCCATTAATTCTTATCTCCTTCATGATAATTATAATATAGTAGGCCTGCTATAACTACTACCCCACCAACAATCTGCCATATTGTTGGAACTTCTGAAAAAACTAACAACGCAAGCAATGCCGCTACAATAATTTCTCCTGTATCTAAGGCGGATACATAAAGGGAGGATACATATCCCATAGACCAATTAAATACAGCATGGCAGCCTAACTGGCAAACTATAGCCATAACTCCAATCCACACATAGTCCATAGGTTGGTAGGTAAATAGTGGTGTAGAAGTTACCACTATAGCAATTGCAAAGCATATAAAACAGGTTCCAAATACTATAAGAATATATATAGCCGCAACCATTTTGCTTCTAACTTCACTTCCAATAGAAAAGTATACACCTAGACCTATACAGGCAACAAATCCCATCATATCTCCAAATAAGGTGTTCCCATCTGTAAAATTCCCACCTACAACAATGACCCCTCCTATTATTGCGATTACTACTCCTATTACCGCCCTTATCGATACATGTCTCTTCCAAATGAAAAAGGCCATGGCGGCTACTAACAAAGGATGCAATGACATCAAGACTGTGGCACTAGCAACAGATGTTACTTTTACAGCTGTAAACCAGCTCCAGTAATGAATAAAAAGAAATATTCCAGATATCATCGAAAGTATAAACTCTCTTTTTTTAATATTCCTTAATTCTCCTCTGTAGTTTAAAAGTACAGGTACTATAAAAAATGGCAAGACTATAAGCAGCCTATAAAATCCAATTACCATGGAAGGTGCTTCTGTAAGCTTTCCTAAAACGCCTGAAGTTCCGCCTGCAAACACAGCAAAAATTACAATATATTTTGCATTTCTTTGAAAAAAATTCAATTGATTACCTTCCATTCTCACGCCTCCTAGTTAATGGTCCTTTTATCTATTACTTTATAACCTAAGCTATTTTTATGTACTACGTCATCGAAACAGACAGCACTATATATTAATGCCATATTCCTTTTAATCTTCTCCCATTATCTTAGCTAGATTTTCTTTAAAAGGAGGCCTTACTATTCCCCTTTCAGTAACATAGGCTGTTATATATTTATGTGGTGTTACATCAAAAGCTGGATTAAATTTCTTCACCGTCTTTGGCGTCATAGGGCTTTCATACCACATTTCCCCAATTTCTTCTCCATCTCTTTCTTCAATCTCGATATCATCGCCCTTCTCAGTCTTAAGGTCTATAGTGCTTGTAGGAGCAAACATATAGAATGGAATTCCAAATTCTTTGGCCATTATAGCAACCTGCATGGTTCCAATTTTATTGGCACCATCACCATTAGCAGCCACTCTATCGCAACCTACTACTACTGCATCTATCTTGCCTTGTTTCATTACAGTTCCAGCCATGTTATCACAGATCAAAGTAACATCAACTCCAGCCTTATCAAGCTCAAATGCAGTAAGTCTAGCGCCTTGAAGTACTGGCCTTGTTTCATCGGCAAAGACTCTAAAATTATATCCCTTTTCTTGACCCAGATATAGAGGCGCAATACAAGTTCCGTATTTTGCCGTCGCAAGAGTTCCTGCATTACAGTGAGTAAGTATTCCCATATTAGGCTCTAAAAGAGATAGTCCATACTCTCCCATTTTTACAGAAGCCTCCACGTCTTCATTTCTAATTGCATCTGCCTCAAGGAAAATTTCTTCTTTGAACTTATCAACTTCTCCTGATGAAAGAGTTTTATTTAATTGGTCTGCTCTTCCTATCATTCTATCAACTGCCCAGAAAAGGTTTACGGCTGTAGGCCTAGAGGTTTTAAGATATTCTCCAGTTTCCTTTACCCTTGAAACTCCCTCTTCAACATTTCCAAGTTTCATATCTTTTATGTCTACATAGATGCCATATGCAGCTGCAACACCTATGGCAGGTGCTCCTCTAACAGCTAGGATTTTAATTGCATCCCAAACTTCTTCTCTATTCTTTAACTCAATATACTTTTCCTCATTAGGCAAAAGTGTTTGATTAATAATTATTAATTTTCTGTCTTTCATATATACAGGCTCTATTACGTTTATGTTCATTATGTCTCCTTTTCTTTCTTGGGTTTGGGTCTTCGTACTTTATGAGTATATCACATTTTAGAGGTATTTGATATACTGTAAGCGCTTGAATTTTAACACTTTTTCTTATACATTAATAGGTAGGTTGCACTTTAAAACAGTTCTTCTAAATGGCGTACTTGAGATCAGCACCATCAACTAAACTCAAAAGAATCTTAGTTCCTTTTCATCAACAAAAAATGAGAGAAGGGGAAATTCTTCCTTTC
>CAYJHC010000043.1:0-15901 GCA_964370075.1 uncultured Oscillospiraceae bacterium
CTGGCAGCACCAATGTCTCCTTTTAAAAGTCCTGTGTACGCGACTGAAACTGTAGCAATTGGAGTAAGAGAGGCAATTGCGAGAGCCTGTCTGATTTCTACAGAGAATGGGAGAAGAAAGTATGTGGAAAGAGCAAAAGTAATGCAAATAAGATTACGGGTTATTATGATTTTGGCAAGTTGTTTCTTTTTGCTTTTCTCAATAACTAGTTGAAAACCAATGCCTACCATAAAGAGAGCTAAGAAAGTATTAGCATTGCTAGCGATATCGATACTGTTCAAAATGGGGGTAGGGATTGAAAATCCAATGAACCCTATGAAAATCATAATTAGGTAAACTGGAAAGGAGGGTGTGGAAAAGAGTTGTTTGAGAACAGATTTGATAGAAAATTTACCGCTTATTCCCAAAATAGCTTTCGCGAATAAAATAGTAAATCCAGTGCACATTATTGCATTTCCTGCATCAAATAAGCTTATAGCGGCAAAGCCAGTTGCGCCTAAAAAACTTTGGGCAAAAGGAAGGCCAAAATTCCCTATATTAAAGCTAGATGTATTTAACATAGAAAAAGCGATATCTTCTTTCGTAGAATGGCGGTTAGTGATAAAAGCTCCTCCGATTAGTAAAAGGTTTAAGATGATACTTGCCAGAGCTAAGAAAAGCATTGACGAGTCTATAGTTGCCCTGCTTAAGTTTGATATTATGGCAGAAGGAAGTGTTACATATATGATTATTTTGGAGATCGTCTGCATATCTTTTTCCCCAAAAAAGCCTTTAGTTTTAAAACAATAGCCCGCTATTATCACAGAAACAAAGACAAGAGACTTTATTAATATTTCTAATACATCATTCATACTTTCACCGATTTTCCTCAATATTAATATAAAATTTAGTAATTTATTATTGCTAAATAGCAGGTCAAAGATCCAGTAGCTGAAGCAAGGAAAGCTATTAAAGAATAAACCCTAAAATCAAGTATAACATTATAGAGAGGGCTAGTGCAATTAAAGTGTAGGGCATTTGAGTTTTTACATGGGTAATGCTATTAACTCCAGTCAACGAGGACGTCATAATTACACTATCCGATATTACAGAGTTTTGATCTCCAAAGACACTTCCTGAGATAACGGCCCCAATTACAAGGGGGATAGAAATTTCAGTATCTGCTATTAGTGGTAAAATTAGAGGAGTCACAATAGCGACTGTTCCGCTACTAGTGCCAGAAGTAAACGCAATAAGGGTCGATAAGATTAAAATTACGGCTACGAATATTTGAGGAGGGATAAAATTAGTTACTTGCAGTAAGTAAGATGCAGTATCTAATTTGCCTATTAGTGTTCCTAAAACTAAAGCGACTGTTAGAAGGCAGGTGATGGAAAGCATCTTTTTAATACCTAGAAAATACCATTTGCAAACAGTTGAAAATTTATGCTTATCCCTAATAGTATAAATTAGCAACATAGCAACTAATGATATTAAACCAGAAAAGAAAACAGCAGAAGAACCATTTCCTTTGAAAAGTTCCCCTTCTCCAGTAATAAGCAATACTGAGAAAATACCAATAATCAATATGGCAGAAGGTAGTAGCATATTAATTGCCTTAGCTTTGGCGTTCTTTTCTATTGCTACGCCTAAATCGGAAGGAGAAAAGGGGATTTTTTTAATTGGGCCTATTTCGAACCTAAAGACTATTGAGATGAATAATAATATAAGTAGGCTTAAAGTGTAAAATTGAAATGGCACAGCTTTAAGTACATAAGAAAATGCGGCTTCTTCTAATTCAGGATTGATAGACAAGGCTCCTACGGTAATTGCACTTGCTCCGCCAAAAGGAATAAGCCAGGCAATAGGAGAAGCGGTACTGTTGACGATTAAGGCTAACTTTTCCTTAGGTATTTCAGCTTGTGCAAATAAAGGTTTTCCTACGATTGAGGTGACAGCCATGGAACTTGTTGCATCAACAAACATTAAGAATCCAATTGTCATTACAAAAAGCTGAGTGATAACAGGATTTTTTATTCGGCTATTTCTTTTATTGAGAAAAAGAATAAGCCCTTCAATTCCGCCTGACCTCTGCATACCATATACTATAGCTCCGGTAATTGGTATGAATAAGAGTATTTTCAAAATATTTAGATCAGTTAAAACGGTTGCGAAGGCCTTAGTGGCGGCAAACCATTCTCCAGAACGGAATAGAATAACTAATGAACTGACGAGTAGCCCGATAATTATTGAAAGGAAGGGGCGCTTAGTTCCTATTATTAAGGCAAAGCATACTATAATAGGTAAAATTGAAAAAAAACCAAATTCCATGAGTTCTCCCCTTTAATAAATGTTAAAATTTATAATTTCTTTGTCACCTACTACTATAACATAATTAATAAGACATTTTTAATTATGAAAGTTAATAATTTGTAAAATATTAAAGTTGGCATTTGTTTTAGCGTGGTAACAACTCGGATGGCGTGTTTCGGTAGTGGAAGACGTTTTCAGCAATAAGTTTTTCTTGATACTTTGAACAGGGGATTTGTTGTTGGAGGGAGAAAAATTAGGTTTCTAAATTTAAAATAAGGGTAATATTAACAATAAATAGAGATACACCTAAAATGTGGAAAGAAAATGAACAAAAAAGAAAAAAGGAAGGTGGCAATATGGGAAATAACAAAAAAGTTGCATTAGTTACAGGTGCTTCTAGCGGAATTGGAGAGCAAACAGCATTAGTTTTACAAGAACATGGATTTCTTGTATATGGAGCAGCGCGAAGATTAGAGAGACTTAAGTCTTTAGAGGATAAAGGGATAAAGACAATTGCTCTAGATGTTACTGATGAAGAATCTATGACATTATGTGTGGATTCAATTCTAAAAGAAGAAGGCAGAATTGATATTCTAGTTAACAATGCTGGCTATGGGACTTTTGGAACAGTTGAAGAGGTTCCTATGGAAGAAGGTCGTAGGCAGATAGAGGTTAATATAATGGGGTTAGCAAAAATGACACAACTTGTTTTGCCTCATATGAGAAAAAATAGGCATGGGAAAATTGTTAACATTGCGTCAATGGGAGGGCGGGTTTGGACTCCTTTTGGTGCTTGGTACCATATGACCAAATTTGCGGTAGAAGGCTTTTCTGCATGTTTAAGGTTGGAAGTTGAGCCTTTTGGAATAGATGTTATTGTTATTGAACCAGGTGGGATAAAGACTAACTGGGGAATTATTGCGGCTGATGGGCTTGAAAAAGCATCAGGGAAAGGCCCTTATAAAAAAGAAGTTAACACCGTTGCTGAGGTAATGAGGGAAAACTATACAGTGGGTAAAAAATTCACACCACCATTAGTTGTAGCGGAGTGTGTTGGGAAGGCAGTTACTTCCCGCAAACCTAAAACAAGATATTTAATTGGCTATGGGTCCAAATCTGGGGTATTAGCGCAGAAAATATTGGGAGATAGGCTTTACGATAAAATAATTAGAAAGATGTACAGACTCTAAGCGTCGATAAGGACTTTTAATTATTTTCTATAAAATATGTTAAAATAAAATGGTGGTACTCGTGCCACCATTTTACTTGATTAGAGAATAGTATGGTAAGGAGGAAAGGATTTGAAATTAACACCGAAGGAAATAGAAAAATTAATGTTGCATCAAGCAGGAAATCTTGCGAAGGAGCGTATGCAGAGAGGGTTAAAATTAAATTATCCTGAAGCAGTTGCCCTTATTAGCTCTGAGCTGATTGAGCTAGCTCGTGATGGAAAAAGTGTATCAGAGCTAATGTGCCTTGGAACTAAAATACTTACTACAGAAGATGTGATGAGTGGTGTGGCAGAGATGATACATGATGTACAAATTGAAGCTACGTTTAAAGATGGAACAAAACTTGTAACAGTTCATAACCCAATACAGCCGAAATAAGGAGGAAATAATGATTCCAGGAGAAGTAATAACAAAATCTAAGGATATAGAGATAAATAAAGGAAGAAAAACTGTAACTATAGAAACTATAAATCGTGGAGATAGGCCTATACAAGTCGGGTCACATTTTCATTTTTTTGAAATAAATAAATTGATTTCATTTGATAGAAAAAAAGCTTTTGGAATGAGACTTGATATACCATCAGGAACATCTGTAAGGTTTGAGCCTGGAGAAATAAAAACAGTAACGCTAGTCCAAATCGGAGGAAATAAAAAAATATTTGGATTAAATAATCTGACTTCGGGAAATGTGGGAGAAGAAAACTTAGAAGCTTCTTTAGAGAAGGCTAAAAAAAGTGGATTTTTGGAGGTGTAAAATGAAAATATCGTCGAGAAACTATGCTATGATGTTTGGGCCGACAGTAGGAGACCTAGTTAGGCTAGGTGATACCAATCTTCTAGTTGAAATAGAGAAAGACTATACTTGTTATGGAGATGAAATAAAGTTTGGTGGAGGAAAGACCATTAGAGATGGGATGGGACAATCTGTTAATACTACAAGTAAAGACGGGGACTTAGACCTTATAATCACCAATGGGATAATTATAGATTATACAGGAATAGTAAAGGCAGATATCGGAGTTAAAAACGGAAGAATTGTTGGAGTTGGAAAAGGAGGAAACCCTGATATTATGGATGGGGTTTCAGAGAATATGACGGTGGGTGCATCTACAGAAGTAATTGCAGGTGAGGGGCTAATTATTACTGCTGGAGGTATTGATAGTCATATACACTTTATTTGCCCTCAGCAGATTGAAACTGCCCTTTATAGTGGCATTACAACTATGATTGGAGGGGGGACTGGGCCAGCAGACGGGACTCATGCAACAACCTGCACGCCAGGACCTTGGAATATAAAAATGATGCTTAAAGCTTTGGACCAATATCCTATGAATTTTGGACTTTTAGCAAAGGGGAATTGTTCTTCAGAGGCTCCTTTAATTGAACAAATTCAGGCAGGGGCAATTGGATTAAAGCTTCATGAGGACTGGGGGTCAACACCTGCGGCCATAGATACCTGCCTTACAGTAGCGGATAAGTTTGATGTACAGGTCGCAATCCATACAGATACTCTAAATGAAGGAGGTTGCGTAGAAGACACTTTGGCCGCAATTAAAGGCAGAACTATTCATACTTTTCACACAGAAGGTGCTGGAGGTGGACATGCTCCTGATATTATTGTTGCAGCAGGGATGGAAAATGTGCTTCCTTCCTCCACTAATCCTACTATGCCTTTTACGGAGAATACTATAGATGAACATTTAGATATGCTGATGGTGTGCCATCATTTAGATAACAATATACCTGAGGATGTAGCTTTTGCAGATTCTAGGATTAGACCAGAAACTATTGGGGCGGAAGATGTTCTTCATGATATGGGTGTTTTTAGCATGATGAGTTCTGACTCTCAAGCAATGGGGAGAGTGGGAGAAGTAATCACAAGAACATGGCAGACTGCCCACAAGATGAAAGGCGAAAGAGGGCCTTTGGCTGAGGAAAAGGGCGAAGGGGATAATTTTAGGGTTAAACGGTATATTTCTAAATATACTATTAATCCTGCTATTGCTCATGGCATTTCAAACTATGTAGGCTCGCTTGAAGTTGGAAAGTTGGCTGATTTAGTTATATGGGAACCTGCATTTTTTGGGATAAAGCCTAAGGCTATCTTAAAAGGAGGAATGATTGCTGCAGCAAAAATGGGAGATCCTAATGCCTCTATACCAACTCCTCAACCAGTGTTTTATAGAAACATGTTTGGAGCAGCAGGAGGAGCTAACCATAAAACTTCTGTAACATTTGCATCTATAGTAGCTTGTGAAAATGATATTAAGTCAAGGTATCAATTAAATAAAATAATTCTTCCTGTAATGGATTGTAGGAATGTTAAAAAAACCCATATGAAATATAATGATGTGGCTCCTGAAATAAAGGTTGATCCAGAAACTTATGAAGTGAATGTGGATGGGGTAAATATAAAGAGTGAAGCAGCAACAGAGCTTCCTTTGTCGCAGCTGTATAATTTGTTCTAACGAGAAACCTATGACATACATAAAAAAATCAAAAATTCATTTAAAAACAAAATTAAAAAATAATAAAAGCTATATAGAACACATTGAATTTACACCACCCTTTAAAATCGCAAGACCTTTTTATAATGAAGAAGGGGCAATGACAATTATGTTGCTTAATGTTTCGGCAGGGATTATGGAAGGGGATGACCAAAGAATAGAAATTCAGGTTCTAGAGGGGTCTGAGGTTACAGTTGTAGGTCAATCTTACGAAAAGATACATAAAATGAAGGAGGGAAATGCCAAGAGAAGAACTAAACTTATTGTAGAAAAAAATGGGTTTTTGAATTATTCGCCTTTGCCGTGCATCCCTTTTGAGGGTTCGTCCTTTGAGACAGATACTGAAGTATTCTTGGAAGATTCAAGTTCTAAACTGATATATAGTGAAATTCTAACTTGTGGTAGAGTTGGAAGGGGAGAGTTGTTTAAATATAAAGAGTATACAACTAGAACTAAGATATACCGAGGGGGAAAAATAATATACTTTGATTCTGGCAGATTAATCCCTCAGACAACAGATATGCATAACCTTTGCATGTTTCAAAATTTTACCCACTTAGCAAATATTGTTGTAGTAAACTTGGAATGTGGAGAAGAAAAAATAGAAAAAATTAGAGAGATAATCGAGAATGAGAAAAATATGGAAGGTGGAGTTTCCCGATTTGCTTATAAAGGAATAATTTTTAGGCTGCTTGGTAAAAGTTCGGAGCAGATTATTAAGTTGCAAGAATCTATATTTGAATTACTAACAAAGTTATAATGTGAATTAATAAAATATGCAAAATTTGCAGGAAATAAAAATGTTTAGGTTTACCTAAGCTAACTATTTTAGGGCATTTAGCTATTACTTTCATTATTTATCAAAAATTACCAAAATACTTTATCTTTTGTAAAATATGTAGTATAATGAGAAATGATTTTATAATTGTTATAGAAATATGTTATGGAGGTGAAGACTATGTCAACTTACACTCAAGTTGAAAATCGTGGACTGTTTGAATTAACAGAATCTGCGAGAGCGGAGTTAACTTCGTCAAATTATTACAATGAAGACCTTGCGCCTACTTCAGTTTCCCAAAGAACATGGACAACTTACAACATTTCAATGTTGTGGGTAGGTATGTCTATATGCATACCGTCACTGTCTCTTTCTTCCGCGGCAATTGGAATGGGTATGAGCCCATGGCTAGCAATACTAAATGTTGCCCTAGGTAACTTAATCGTATTGATTCCTATCCAACTCAACTCGCAAGTAGGAACAAAGTATGGTATACCATTCCCTGCTTTTGCAAGATTGACTTTCGGAGCAATAGGTGCTCACTTACCAGCGCTTCTTAGAAGTATTGTAGCATGTGGTTGGACAGCGGTTCAAGCATGGGTTGGAGGCGGAGCAGTTGCCGCTTTGATTGGTGTATTTGCAGCAAGCTTTACAGACCCTACATGGACAATGGGGCTTCCAGGAAACCCTGCAGTTCAAATAGGACAACTAATTGGATTCTTAATTTTTATGTTAATAATTTTTTATGTTGCTTACACTGGAATGGAAAAGATCAAATGGGTACAAAATGTTGGAGGCCCTCTACTAATAGTAGTGATGGTAGCTTTAATGGCTTGGTCAATAGATTTTGCTAACTCGGCTGGATATTCGTTTGGTGATGTAATGAGCTCTCCAAATGATGAAGCACTCCTAGCTTCTTCAGGAGGTTTAACTTTTGCATTCTTGGCGGCACTTACAGGAAACATTGCTTTCTGGGCTACAATGGCGCTTAATATTCCTGACTTTTCAAGATATGCAAGATCTCAAAAAGATCAATTCTGGGGACAAATGCTTGGTATGCCTATACCGATGGCAGTTTGTGCTTTCATAGGAGCCTTCTTTGCTCAAGCAACGAAACTTGCGACAGGAGTTGCTATGTTTGACCCTACAGGCGTATTTTACTTTGTAGATAACAAATTGCTCGTTGCAATAGCAGCAATTGGTGTAATGGCTGCGACTGTTACTACTTGTGTAGCTGCTAACGTTGTTGCTCCGGCTAATGGATTCTCTAACCTTGCTCCTTCTAAGATTTCTTATAAGGGCGGAGTAGTTATTGCTTGTGTTGTTGCAGTAATCATGCAACCATGGTGGATCTTCGGATCGGGTGCAGCTTATGTATTCGGTTGGTTAAATAACTATGGTGCAATCCTTGCTCCAGTAGCTGCTATATTTATTGCTGACTACTTCATTGTTAAGAAGAGAAACATTGATGTTGCAGCTTTATATAGAGGTAGAGACGGAATATACTGGTACAATAGTGGTTGGAACCTTGCGGCTCTAATTGCTTGGGTAGCGTCTTGGATACTACCGATCTGGGCAAACTTTGGAAGTTTCGGATTCCCAGGGGCTGCAGAATTTGCTGCGTTACTTGGAGAAGGTGGCAGATGGATTGCTGCTAATGGATACTTCTTCTCATTTGCTGTTGGATTTATCCTATATATAGTACTTTCAAACGTATTTAAGGGAGCAAGTATAACAGAGGAAGAGCACGAAGCATTGACTCAAAGATCATAAAGAAATATAAAAGCTTTAACAAAGGGGGAGTCTTATTATAAGGCTCCCCTTTGAAGTTTAATAATAAGGCTTTTTAGTTGAAACTAGACAAAATAACTTGATTAATAGATAAAAGAAGTAAACGCTAAGACCAACTTGAATATTTTTATATTAATTTAGTATAAAGAAAAGTTATTGGGATTATTAGAAGTACGTATAGGGAGGTAAAAATGGATTTACTTATAAAAAATGGAACCATTGTAACGGCAAAATCTACGTATAAAGGTGATATAGCTGTAACTGATGGAAAAATTTCTGCAATAGGAATGGACTTAGTTCCTAGTGAAAAAACTGTAGTTAAAGATGCAGATGGGCTAATGGTTCTGCCAGGGGCAATTGATGGTCATACGCATTTAGCAATGCCATTTGGAGGAACTATTTCTACAGATGATTATTATGCAGGGACTAGATCGGCAGCTTGTGGAGGAACAACAACAGTATTTGACTTTGTTCTCCAAGGGCAGGGAGAAAATATGCTGGATGCGGTAAAGAGGAGAGATGCACTTGCAGCTCCTGATGCGGCAGTTGACTATTCATTCCACGTTGGTGTTTGTGATGTTACTACAGACGAACTGCTAAACTCTATGGAAGATGCACTAAAAGCAGGTATTCCATCATTTAAGGTGTTTATGGTATACGACTTTGGTGTTGATGATGGATCTTTCTACAAGGTGTTACAAAAGGCAGCAGAAATAGGTGGATTAGTAGGAGTGCATGCAGAAAACAGGGATGTAAATAATGTGCTAATTGCAAAATATCTTAGTGAAGGAAAGACGGAAGCTTGGTGGCACTATATGTCTAAAAATGAAAATGTTGAAGGAGAGGCCACTGTAAGAGCAGTTAACCTAGCAAAAATGGCAGGTACCTCATTATATGTGGTTCACCTTGGATGTAAACAAGGCGCTGAGGCAATCAGAGAGGCAAGAGGAGAAGGATATCCTATTTTTGCAGAGACTTGCCCACAATACTTACATTTTACTAGTGATGTATATAAAGAAGATGGTCCTCTTCTTAGGGCTAGAGATTTTGTTTGTTCGCCTCCTGTGAAAAATAAAGAGTCCCAAGATGCTCTTTGGGCAGCAATAAAGAGCGGAGATATAGCTACAGTTGCAACTGACCACTGCCCATTTACGCAAAAAGAAAAAGACTGGGGAATCACTAAAAAAGATGGCACTCCTGGAAACTTTACGACTATTCCAAATGGGTGTGCGGGAGTTGAAACTATGTATCCATATATATTAAGTGAAGCAAATAAGGGGAGAATTTCGTTCAGCAGAGCAATTGAACTTTGTGCTACTAATCCAGCGAAACTATTTGGATTAGAAGACCAAAAAGGTGCTTTGGAAGTTGGTCTAGATGCGGATATTGTACTATACGATCCAACTAAAGAGGTAGTTATAAAGAACGAAGAACTTCATGGAGATACGGATCATATAATATGGGAAGGTACTGAAGTAAAAGGTTACCCAGTAGCAACTTATTCAAGAGGAAATCTTGTATTTGAAAACGGAGAGTTTAAGGGAGAAAAAGGATATGGTAAGCTGGTTAAGTGCAAGCCGCTTAAGTTTACTGGGCCAGAGTTATAAAAACAAGATTGTAAAAGGTTAGGTTAACACTCAAATTAAAAAGGAAACAGGGTAAAATCTATAATAGATTCTACCCTGTTTTTTAAATTTCCACTTCAGTTTATTTCAATGACTGAGTTAATGAGTGAGCTAAACTGGCAAAACTCTCGCTTTTATTACACCTTTGCCTATGATGTTTTTAATATCATCAACATTTACTTCACCTGCAACATTTGCCACAACATATAAGAAGCCTCCCTTTGAACTAGAGCTGCTGTCGATAACCTTAGCTCCTAAATTTGTGATACCATAAGATACTGCACTTTCAATATCTTCGATATTCTCAGTGCTTTCAGCATCATCACCTCTGCCAATATCCTTGCAAATAACAGAAAGTCTGCAAGTTGTTCCTTCGCTAACGGGTAAAACACACTTTCTAAAATTAACAGAGTTAACTACGTTGCCTTTTTCTAAATAATCCATAATTTGTTTAACGGCCATTGTGGCACAGTTATCTTCAGCCTCTTCTGTAGAAGCCCCAAGGTGAGGTATTGCAATAACGCCTTCCTTGTTAATAACAGCATCATTAGGGAAATCAGTAACATATGCTCTGACTTTACCGCTATTTAGGGCAACTAAAATATCATCGTCATTCACAAGTTTGTCTCTTGAGAAGTTAAGGATGATAACACCATCTTTCATTTTATCGATGGTATTTGCGTTTATCATTTTATTTGTAGTTTCCAAAGAAGGAACATGAAGAGAAATAAAATCAGCAGAATCAAAGACTTGATCTATTTTATCTACTACAGTTACATCTGGATTTAAATTTACTTTCGCCTCTGGTGAAATATATGGATCAAAACTAACTACATTCATTCCTAATAGTTTTGCTGAGTTTGCAACTAAAACGCCTATTGCCCCTAGGCCAATTACACCTAAAGTCTTTCCTAAAACTTCACTTCCGGCATATTGACTTTTTCCTGCCTCAACAGACTTAGAAACATTTTCTGTAAGAGTTGATGCCCAGTCCATGCCTGCTTTTATATTTCTTGCTGCTAGAAACATCCCTGCCAATACTAGTTCTTTTACCGCATTTGCGTTTGCTCCTGGTGTGTTAAAAACAACAATCCCTTGCTCTGCACATTTTTCTAAAGGAATATTATTGACTCCAGCGCCGGCGCGTCCAATA
Organism: uncultured Oscillospiraceae bacterium; assembly: GCA_964370075.1. Classification (GTDB taxonomy): domain Bacteria; phylum Bacillota; class Clostridia; order Peptostreptococcales; family Anaerovoracaceae; genus CAYJHC01. The sequence goes on from CAYJHC010000043.1 coordinate 11,379, forward strand.
GCAAGAAGGTTTTGGGAAAATTCAGTTTCGTGCAAGTTATAACTTCTTAAAACAATCCCATTAGCTTCGTTAATGTCTTCTACCATAGTGTAGTCATCAGTTAAATTTGCTAAGCCGACTTCTGATATCTTATTTAATGTTCCAATATTGTACATATATACTCTCCATTTCTTTTATACATTACCTTACAATACAAAATATAATAACTGTTTATGTTTGTATATAACTTTTTTCACGTTGAAGCATAAACCTAAATTGGTATATTAAATTCTAGGTCAGCTATTGAAAAACAATATACTTATAGTTGAGTATATCACTTTACCAAGGAACAGTAAAGTGGTATAATTAAGGTTATTAATGAAATAATGGAGGAGAAAAATATGAACAAAGAAAGAGGCTATAATTTTTCGGCTGGACCATCTATGCTGCCGTTAAATGTAATTGAAGATATTGCTAGCAACCTTGCTAATTATAATGGCTGCGGTCAGTCGGTAATGGAGATGAGTCATAGATCCAAAGAGTTCGAAGGAATTATCAAGGATGCAGAAAGTAATTTAAGAACTTTAATGGAAATTCCAGAAAACTATAAAGTTCTATTTTTGCAAGGAGGGGCTACTTTACAATTCGCAATGATTCCTCTAAATCTGATGGCAAAGTCTAAGAAGGCGGACTATATTATTACTGGTTCTTGGGCTGAAAAGGCAGCTAAGGAAGCGAAAAAATTTGGAGATGTAAATATAGTTGCTTCATCAAAAGAAGATACGTTTTCCTATATTCCTAAAACAACTAAGGCTGATTTTAGAGAAGATGCAGACTATGTACACATTACATATAATAACACAATATATGGAACAGTTTTCCCATACATACCAGATACAGGGGATGTGCCGCTAGTTGCGGATATGTCATCTTGCATATTGTCAGAAAAAGTGGATGTTTCTAAATTTGCTATGATATATGCAGGAGCTCAGAAGAATATTGCTCCATCAGGAGTTACTATTGTAATTATTAGAGAAGATTTGATTGGAAATGCAGAGGGGAGCTGTCCGACATACCTAGATTATAAGGTCCATGCTGATAATGATTCTCTTTATAATACTCCACCTTGCTTTACAATTTATGCTGCTGGAGAAGTATTCAAAAACCTAATAGCAATAGGCGGAATAGACGGTATGGAGAAGATAAATAGAAGAAAGGCTGAAAAGCTTTACGATTATATTGATTCTAGTAGCTTCTATAAGTGCCCAGTTAATAAAGAAGACAGATCACTTATGAATGTTGTATTTGTAACTGGAGATGAGGCCCTAGATAAAGCTTTTGTTGCAGGTGCTAAAGAAAAGAATATGATGAACTTGGGTGGACATAGATCTATCGGTGGAATGAGAGCTAGTATTTATAACGCTATGCCAGAAGAGGGAATTGACCTGTTAATCGAGTACATGAAAGAATTCGAAAAGGCCAATGCTTAAGATACCTGCAATAAGGTTAATTTGATGATGACTAAGGAATAAAGAAAAAGGTTAATGCGTAATATAGGAGAAGATGATGAAATACTTTATACTAGTGCCTGATGGCGCAGGCGATGAGAAAATTGAAAAATTAGGGGATAGGACCCCGTTAGAAGTTGCAGAGATTCCATTGATTAATGATTTGGCAAAAAGAGGGCAGGTTGGAATGGTTCAGACTATTCCGGAAGGAATCGCCCCTGGAAGTGACGCAGCTAACTTATCGGTAATGGGTTTTGATCCCTCTATATATTTAACTGGTAGATCTCCATTGGAAGCGGCTAGTATTGGAATTGATATGTCAGATACAGATGTAGCTTACAGAGTTAACCTAATTACTTTAGATGGAGAGGGAAATTACGAAGAGTTGACTATAAAGGACCATAGCTCTGGGGATATTTCTACCGAAGAGGCAGATGAGTTAATTCAAGCAATTAAAGCTGAGCTTGAGACAGAAGAGATAACGTTCTTTACTGGTGTTAGTTATAGACACTGCATGATAGTGAAAGAAGGTGAAGTCGGCTTTGATTTAACTCCTCCTCACGATGTTCTGGATCAGAAGACCGAAAAGCATTTGCCAAAGGGTGAAGGATCGCAGTTCATTACTGATTTAATGAAAAAGAGCCATAAGATTTTAAAAGACCACCCTATTAACCAGAAGAGAATTGCTGAAGGGAAAAATCCGGCAAACACAATGTGGATTTGGGGTGAGGGAAAGAAACCAAACTTAAGCTCTTTTAATGAAAAGTATGGAATAACAGGAGCTGCTATTTCAGCAGTAGACTTGATTAAAGGTATAGCGATTTGTGCAGGCTTAGAAGCTCCAGAGGTTGAAGGAGCAACAGGAACTTTACATACTAATTATGAAGGGAAGGCAGATGAAGCCATTAAGTGCTTTAAAAAAGGCCTAGACTTTATATACATGCATGTTGAAGCGCCAGATGAGTGCTCCCACCAGGGAGATATGGAAGGAAAGCTAGAAAGTTTAAAAGACATAGACAGAAAAATTTTAACTCCAGTTTATCAGTATTTGAAAGACTCGGGAGAAGAGTTTTCTGTATTGGTAGTGCCTGATCATAGAACCCCCCTAGCTATTAGAACCCATTCATCAGACCCTGTGCCTTATGTTCTATATAGAGGAGAAGGGGAGAAGGATTCTCTTGAAGGGAACTCTGAAAACAGATTTTCTGAAGTCAGTGGCGAAAAAGGCATTAAGTTCAATAGTGGATATGAACTTGCAGATTATTTCTTTGGTAAATAAGCCAAAGATAAGATGTTTAATATGAGCAGAGAGTTGATGGAGAGGCAATGAAAAGATCATTAAATAAAATAATTATTGTGACTATAGTCACCTTATCAATAGCGTTGGGAACTGGTTTTCCAGCGTTTGCTCTTTCTAAGGAAGAAGTAAAGATAACATCGGATACCGCTTATATGGTGGAAATGAATACCAATTCCGTTCTTTATGAAAAAAATGCAGATGCAAAATTTTATCCGGCTAGTATGACAAAAATTATTACTGCAATAGTTGTAATGGACAATCTTTCCTTGGATCAGGAAATAACTATTGAAACTCTTCCTCAGATGGGGAATGAGAGTAATATGAACTTGGTAGAGGGAGAGACATTAACTGTAGAGGAACTTCTTTGGGGAATGCTAGTAGTTTCTGCAAACGATGCCTGTTACGTACTTGCAGAGGAAATAGCAGGAGGAGAGGCTGGCTTTGCTGAGCTTACCAATGCAAAGGCAGAGGAGTTGGGTGCTACAAACACCAACTTTGTAACTTCTTCTGGGATGCATGATGACAACCATTATTCTACTGCAAAGGATATGAGCTTAATTATGGCTGAGGCTATCCAATATGACAAAATAGCAGAAATGCTTCAGACCGAAGAGCATACAATCGAAGCTACAAATAAAAGTGATGAAAGGCTTTTAAAAAATAGTAATAAACTGCTCTCAGGCTCGGAAGATGAGACCTACGAAGTAGGTGACGACGAAGTTTCTGTTAAGGTACCGTATAAGGTTATGGGGAAAACAGGACACGTAACAAGTGTGGGATATAATCTTATAAACGTTGCGGAAATGGATGGTCTTAAGTTATTAACAGTGACAGTCGGTGCAGAAGAAGCAGATCTAAGAACTAGCGATGTGCTACATCTGTTAGAGTACGGATTTTCTAACTTCGAGAATGTTATGCTTGCAGATTCGGGAGAGACTTTAGAGAGGGTGAAGGTTGAGAGGGGATCCACGTTAAAAGTTGAAGGGGTTGCGGAAAAGGGTGTCTATGCTACTGTGAATAAAGAGTTAGATGAAGAGGGTTCATTTATTGTAGAACCATTTGATGATGTAAAGGCTCCGGTGAAAGAAGGGCAAGTTATAGGAAGGATCCTTACTTATTCGGGAGACATACAGATGGGAGAGATTCCCCTAGTTGCAGCAAAGGCTATCGATGTTGGTGGTCCTTGGACAGCAATTGGAATATCTGACGCAACTTTCGTTTTGATTTGTATAATTATAACTTTGCTAATTATTGTTAGGATTATTTGTAAGGTGACAGGGGTATCATTAATTAAGAGAAATAGAAGAAGGAAAAAGAGAAAAGTAAGTAGTAGGAAAAGTGGGAGAAAAAAGGGAAGAAAAGAAACTAGAACAGAAAAATTTAATAGGCATCATGGAAATTACAATGATGACTCTTATCCAAAGCAAGAATCGCGAATTGGGAAATCTTTTGTGGATAAAGAGTTTATAATTGGAAAGCCTTATGAAAGAGTGAATTCAAGAATTGAAAAACCATTTGATAATAGAAAGCCAAGAACAGAAACGCAGCACGTAAGACAAGAAATAAAATCTGAAAAATCCCTTGAAGGCAGATATTCAAGAAGTGAAAAAAATCGTGACTTGAGTAAGGGTAGGAAGAAGAGATGATTTAGGAGAAAATAAACTGATAGACATAGAAAAACTAAAGACCCTTCCCAAAGTTCCAGGAGTATACCTATATAAGGATGCAACAGGAAA
>CAYJHC010000044.1:0-15703 GCA_964370075.1 uncultured Oscillospiraceae bacterium
ATACCGAAAGCTGCAACGATAAATATCAAAATAGTAATAACCTTAATAATTGCTAGTGTACTTTCAACTTTCGCGAATATATCTACTGTAAATAAATTGATGATAGTAAGTAGTGCCAGTGCTCCTACTGAATATGCCATAAGATTTCCTGGGAAGAATGCGTTTATTACAATTCCCGCAGCGATTGCTTCTGACGGTACATAACACACCCAGTTAAACCAAAAAGCCCAACCAAATCCGGTGGAGAGGACATCTCCAGTAAATTCATTGGTATATGATACAAAAGACCCTTTACGTGGTAGATTAACTAATAATTCCGCATATGCTACCATTACAGAGTAAACAACAACTCCAACTAAAATAAATGCAATAATCATAGCTGGACCCATATCTGCCATCATTCCGCCTACTCCCAGGAAGTAGCAAGAACCGATTACTCCTCCAAGGCCTATAAAGGTTACCTGCCAACCTTTAATTCCTCTCTTCAGTTCCGTAGGTTCGCTTTGCGAATTTACGTTTACATTTTTCTCATCCATAAGTTTCTCCTTTTCCTTTATTAAAAAATAAAATAACAAGTTCAAAATTAAATGACATAACCAATTTTATCATATGTGAAAATCAAGTCAATAAAACCCAGTAATGTCAAAAAACACTTATTTGCTTCGACATATTGAAAAATAAACAAATTTGCTCATTGTTAATTGTTTCACTTTCCCATTTCCAATTAATAAACCTTCATATTTTTGATTTTTCTATCATTTTGTGCTAATTCACATTTTTATTCTTCTTTATTTGTCATTTTACAAAATTAACCCTGTTTTTCGTACAAGGTTTATTTTTTAACATATCAGTATATTTTAATATTTATTATTTTTGAGTTTTTCAATTTTCTGTGATTTCTTTAATTTCATTTAATTATTCTTATCATTTTTGAGAAAAACTAAACTTTTTATTTTTATCACTATTTACTATGTTTAATTCTTAAATTTAGCACAGCACATAATTTCCACTTATTTCCCGAAAATTCTTATCCCAAAATAATAAAAATAGTAGGTAGGACTTTCTCCTATCTACTATTTTAATATTTCTGTCTATAGTCTTCATCAACAATATGTAACAAAGGTCTTTATTTTACCCACGTTTTTTCTATTCATATATATTTGCTTCTATTAATCCAAGTAAGATCAGCCTCTCTACAAAGTTCTTCTACCTTCTACCGCTTTTAATAGGGTTATCTCATCTACGTATTCTAAATCTCCACCAACAGGGATTCCATGGGCAATCCTCGTTACCTTTATCCCTGACGGCTTAATTAATTTCGAAAGATACATTGCAGTTGCTTCACCTTCAATATTAGGATTTGTAGCAACAATAACTTCTTCCACTTGGCTATTTTGTAATCTAATTATTAAACTTTTTAAATTAATATCATCTGGGCCAACTCCATCCATAGGCGAAATAACACCATGAAGAACATGGTACATTCCTTTATACTCTTTTATCTTTTCCATAGAAAAAACATCTTTTGGATATTCAACAACACAGATTACTGTTTTATCTCTTTTCTCATCTTTGCATATTTTGCAAGGATCTTCATCAGTTAAATTTCCACAAGAAGAGCAGTATTTCATAGCAGCTTTTGCCTGTGTAATTGAATTTGAAAGAGCTGCAGCCTCTTCTTCTTCTAAAGATAATATATAAAACGCCAGCCTTTCAGCACTCTTCATTCCTATACCTGGTAACTTTGACAATTCATTTATCAACTTTACTAATGGCCTACTATAGTTTTTCATAAATTCCTCTTTTAAATTAATCCTGGAGGTAATCCCAGACTTGCTGTTACTTTATTCATTTCCTCTTGGGACTTTTCTTCCATTTCTCTTAAGGCTTCATTAGTGGCACTAATTATTAAATCTTGAAGCATTTCAATATCATCAGGATCAACTATTTCTGGTTTTAGTTCAATGTTCTTTAGTTCTTTATCTCCTGATACTGTTACCGTTACAGCTCCTCCACCAGCTGAAGCTGTAGTTTCCAGTTTCGATACTTCATTTTGAGCTTCTTCCATTTTTCTTTGCATAGCTTGCATTTGCTGCATTTGATCTTTCATATTTGGTGCTGCAGCTTTTGGCTTTTTACCAGCTCTCATTCCTTTTCCCATTGTTTTTCTCCTTTTCTACTCTTTTCAGTTTATAAGTCTTCTTCAAATTCTATACACAATCCTAAACTTTTCTCAATTGAATCAATTTCAGAATTATTTTCTTTAGTCTCTTCTATTTTCTTTACTTTGCCCAAGGCCATTACCTTTTTTTCTTGAGTAAATTCAAAAAATAGTTTTTCCATCAACTCTCGATGACTTTCTATGTATCTTTCCGCAATTTCTCTCTTGTCCTCAGGGATATTTATCACAAATTCTTTTTTTGTAATTTCCAACAAAGATATCCCTAGAGAGGTTACCATTTGAAAACTAGGTTCCTTATTGGCAGCAGCTTTAGATATTTTCCCCCATATTTCTTGAACATTGTATTGAGAAGGGGTTTCTTTAGTCGGCTCAGATTCTCTAGTACTCTCTTCCTCTAATTCATCATCGCCTTCACTATCTGATAAATTTTTCAATCGATTCAATAATGCTACCTCTTGACTATTATCAGAGTTCACCTTTTCTTCTCCAGTGAAGTTTTCTATAACCTTTTCAAAGTCTCCAGTTGATGCTTCTTCTCTAGACACAATACTTTTCACTTGACTAATCTCTTCACTGTCTTGATTTAGCCCTTCATCTTGAAAATAATCATTTCCCTTTAAAACTCCTCTATTACATAATTTCACAAAAGCTATTTCAAGCAAAACCCTTGATTGGCTTGAATCTCTCGCAAGTTGAATTATCTCAGTCAACACTTCTATTCCATACCCAATTCCTTCAATACTTATATTGACTGACTGTCTTTTTAGTCTAGAAATATTTTCTACTGACATATTTAACATTTCTTCAGGAGAAGCAACATATTTTATTAACATTAAATTTCTAAAATGTTGCAACCAACTTGATAAAATCTGTTTTGGATCCTTGCCTTCTGAAAGAATTTCATTAATTATCATAATCCCAGTTGGTATGTTATTTTCTAAACTTGCCTCTGTTAATCTTAGAAAGGCTTCACTATCTACAGTCCCTATTGTGTCTAAAACATCATTTCTACTAATTTGTTTTTCTCCAGTTGAAATGCATTGATCTAATAAGGTTAAACAATCTCGAACTGATCCATCTCCGTTTGCAGCAATTAGTTTTAATGCGTTTTCTTCTACTATTACCTGTTGTTCCTTGCAAATCATCTTCATTCTATCAAGTAGCTCGCTTTCAGCTACTCTCCTAAAGTCCAATCTTAAACACCTAGAAAGGATCGTTGCAGGAAGTTTATGTGGTTCTGTAGTGGCTAAAATAAATACCACATACTCTGGCGGCTCTTCTAATGTTTTCAAAAATGCATTAAAAGCAGCATTAGATAACATATGAACCTCATCAATTATGTAAATTTTTTTTCTCCCTACTGCTGGTGGGTACTTAATACTATCTCTAATCTCTCTAATATGGTCTACTCCTGTGTTTGAAGCAGCATCAATTTCTACTAAGTCTAGAAAGTTTCCTTCCTTAATAGAGTTACAATTAGTGCAGGAGCCACAAGGTTTATCCTCAATAGCTAAACAATTAATACCTTTTGCCAATAGTCTTGCTGTACTAGTTTTTCCTGTACCCCTTGTTCCACAAAACAAATAAGCATGATGTACTTTATCTTTTAATATTTGATTTTTTAATATTTTAACTATATGCGTCTGGCCTAACATATCATCAAATGTTTCTGGCCTATAAACACGGTATAATACTTTGTACATTTACCCTCCTAACCTATTAAAAAGTAGATTGTCTCTGATAGCTCCATTGATTAAAAAAGGCTTATCTGCGGCACATAGACGCTACCGCTTATTGCTGCTTCCTTCCGGACCTGACAAGGTTCACAGAGTTCTATTGCGCAGGACCCAATTCAACCAAACGGAGCTATCAGAAGACAACCCACTCACATAATTATATGTATTTTAATACCTTTCGTCAAGTAAAGAATTAAAATTTAAAGAACTTTATACAATTCATCACTTTCAGGAGGATCAATTATCTCCCCATCCATACATATTTCATCAGTTTTTCCCTTTAATTCTCCAATCTTTGTAGCCTTTATCCCTAAGGTTTCTATTGCTTTGATTAAATTACTTTCTTTTTCTTTTTTTACTATTATTAGCATGCAACCACTAGATATTAACCTATATGGATTAAACTCTAGCCTAGCTCCAATCTTCTTTGTAATATTTGATATTGGAATTAATTCTTTCTTAATTTCAGCACCTAAATCAAAGACTTGACACATTTCCCATACTGCACCTAGTATTCCACCTTCTGTAATATCGTGCATTTGGCAAACTCCAATTTTTCCTGCCGCCACCCCTTCTTTTACCACTGAAGTTTCCTCAAGATAAGCTTTGGCCTCAGAAATTTCCTCTTCAGTTAAAAACTCTTGAATTTTTTCTTCCATATCAGAAGCAATAATACCTATTCCTTCAATGCCTGCATGCTTCGTCATTATAATTGCATCACCTTGGCAAGGCCTATCTTTCTCTTTATTTTCAGAGGGCTTTTTCCCAAATGCTGTGGAAACTATAACTGGTTTGTTTACCGCTCCAGTCACTTCAGTATGCCCACCTACAATTTCTACATTTAAATCTTTAGCTACTTCTCCTGCCTGTTCCATTATCATCTCAATATCTTCCTTAGTAGTTCCTATAGGCAACATAACGCTTAACATTATTCCAATAGGTTCTATTCCGTTGGAAGCAATGTCATTACATGATATATGCATAGCTAACTTTCCAATATCTCCAACTGCCGCTGTAATTGGATCAGTTGATATTATCATATCACTATTTCCAAAATCAATTACTGCACAGTCTTCACCAATACCTGCTCTAATTTTCACTTCTTCTCTCTTTAATGTAATTTTGTTAAATACTATTTCTCTTAACAGTTCACTATCTAATTTTCCTATCGGTAACATTTTTCCCTCTTTAATAAGTTTATAAACTAACTACTTACTTTGAATAAACGAACACTTGACCTTCTGAATTAATTCCAATTACTTTTTCTCCTTTATTTCTTAATTCCAATGCTATTAATATGCTTTCCTTAGTTATTCTTTCTCCTGGACAAATAAGAGGAATTCCTGGCGGATACGGAATAATACTTCCTGCAGCTACCCTTCCTTCAGCTTTTGTAAAGTCCAAAAGTTCTCTGCTGCTTCCTATTTCAACAAATTCATTTTGAGGAAAATAATTCACCATCCTGTTTATTTCTTTATCTTCACTATCCTCTATACAAAATTCAGTCTGCTCTTTAAATTCGCTCCTATAATTTTTATTTTGATTTATATCCTTTATTGTTGCCAATAACTTTTCTAAGTGCTCTTTCTTAGTTCCTATTCCTGTCATGAGCATCAATATATTTCCAGTGTACAGCTCCGGGAATATGCCTGCTTCAATCAAATAATCCTCAAGTATGTCTCCTGGGATTCCTAAGTCAATATTTATTTTGGTTTCATCAAAGCCAACTCCACCTAGTGTTTTTTCTCTGATTACTCTTATCCCTTCAACTTGCTCAACTTTCTCATAAAACCAATTTAATCCGTCTTTCCATTCTTTAAACAACTCATTCTTATGGTCAATTAATATATTTCCATTTATATCTAAGCTTTCCATTAAAATATATGAAGGGCTAGTGGTTTGCATCCACTGAAGTTTTTCTTCTAGATTATTTAAATCTATTTCCTCACTATTTACATTTAAAATTGCTGTTTGCGTAAGTGAAGCCAATGTTTTGTGAATACTATTAATAATTATATCTCCGCCTTGCTCTTCAGCAGATTTTGTTGGTTCTAAAAACTTCAAATGCGCACCGTGAGCTTGATCAACAATCAACTTCACTCCATATTTAGATGTAATCTTTTTTATTTTCTTAACATCACTTAACACTCCATAGTAGTTTGGGCTTGGCAAAATCACAGCCTCAATATCCCTATCTTTATCAAGAGCTTTTTCAATTTTATCTGGATTTATTTCCCCCATAATTCCATAATCCTTGTTGAACTCTGGTTGGATATATACTGGAATAATTCCCCCTAGCGAAAGCGCTGAAAATATTGATTTATGACAGTTTCTTGCAACTAGAAGTTTTTTCCCTCTTTCAACAGACGCCAGTATTGCTCCAATTATACCTGAACTACTTCCATTTACCAACACATAGGAGGCTCTCACATTATAAAGTTTTCTATACTTTTCTTGAAGGTCTTTAATAATCCCCTCAGCTTGAAAAAGATTATCTGCACCTTTTATTTCTGTAATATCTTTATCTGCAAAGGCATTAAAACAATTCTCGTATCCAAATTTTTTATAGATTTCCATACCCTTATGACCTGGCATGTGAAACGAAATTGCTTTTTTTCTTGCATGTTCTTTCAAAAAATTCGAGAGTCCTTTTTCCATACATCTCCCCTCCTAATTTAGGTTAGCTTACTAATATTAAGTTGCTGTCTGTCGCTACAAAGAAAACTGAATATTGCTGCCAGAGTAAATAATCAAATTTAAGTTTGCAAAGGGTCCATTATATTTTTGCACTTTTTACTTTATCAAACTCATCCAACATTTCTTGATCTGGTGTTGTTATGGCTGAGACTAGAAGAATTGCCAAGCTTCCTAAAACAAATCCTGGAATAATTTCATATACATCAAATATACCGCCGCTTAATAAATACCATACCACATCAACAATGCCTCCTACCAACATGCCTGCTATAGCACCCTGTCGTGTCATTCTCTTCCAGAATAACGCAAAAATAATCAAAGGGCCAAAAGCAGATCCAAATCCGCCCCATGCAAATGATACTAACCCAAATACTGAGCTTTCAGGGTTGATTGCCATTATTATACCTGCTGCAGTAACTCCAATAACTGTTATTCTGCTTACCCACACAAGCTTTTTTTCATCAGTATTTTTGAATATTATTCCAAACAAATCTTTGGAGACAGAAGATGCTGCAACTAGCAATTGAGAACTTGCTGTACTCATTATTGCTGCAAGTATTGCAATTAGTAACAATCCCGCAACTACCGGATGGAAGAGATAATTTATCATTTCCATATAAATAGTTTCTCCATCGGCTAAGTCTGGAAGCATTGCCTTCCCTACAACACCGATAACTACAGCAGCAGTTAATGTTATTATTACCCATATCATCGCAATAATTCTTGATTTTTTAATCATATCCGAAGAACTGATTGCCATAAATCTAGACAGAATATGAGGTTGCCCAAAATATCCTAATCCCCAACCTAGGGAAGACGCTATAAGTAAAGTATTAATATTCCCATTACTTTGAGGAACTACTTCAAAAGTTTCTGTAGAAAGAGTAGCAAGCCTACTAGCAACATCTTCCCAACCACCCATTGATACTGCAGCAATAATGGGAACAATAATCAATGCAAAGAACATTATAATTCCTTGTATAGTATCTGTCCAACAAACTGCTGAAAAACCACCTAGGGCTGTATATATTAAAATTATTCCTGCTCCTAGTAAAAGTCCCCATATGTAGTCCATTCCAAATATTGTATTGAAAAGTTTTCCTCCTGCAGCAAACTGTGAGGCAGAATATACCAAGAAAAATATTACAATGAATAAAGAGGAAATTATTTTTAAAATGTTTTTTGAATCTCTAAACCTTTTTGTAAAAAAATCGGGCAATGTAAGAGAGTCTCCAGCAATTTCAGTATACTTTCTTAGTCTTTTCGCTACAAAAAGCCAATTAAGATATGTTCCTAAAATCAAGCCTATGGCCGTCCAAATTGCCTCTGATGTTCCGCCATATATTACATATGCTGCACCTGGCAATCCAATTAATAACCACCCACTCATATCAGAAGCTTGAGCTGACATAGCAGTAACCCAACTATTTAACTGCCTTCCCCCAAGAATAAAATCGGACATGGTGTTTGTTTTACTATAAAATTTCACTCCAATGGCTACCATAACCCCTAAATATATTACAAATATTATTCCAATAATCAGCATACGTCTTCCTCATTCCCTTATTTTTTTATGAATTTTTTATCTTCTATTCTTGCAAAATTCCATACTTCTAGCATTTTATTGCCAATCTAAATTATACGCATATCCACCTTCACTAGGTGGATATGCGTAGACAATCATAACAACTTCATTTTTCTTACTTGGCTATTTTCTCTTTGCCCATATATGGCACCAACGCTTCTGGAATTATTACTGTTCCATCTTCTTCTTGGAAATTCTCTAAAATAGCAGCTACTGTTCTTCCTACTGCCAAGCCTGAACCATTTAAAGTATGTACAAATTCCGGTTTTCCTTTCTCCGTTGGTCTAAATCTAATATTAGCCCTCCTTGCTTGGAAGCTCTCAAAATTGCTGCATGAAGAAATCTCCACATACCTATTATAGCTTGGCATCCAAACTTCAATATCATATGTTTTTGCTGAAGAAAAGCCTAAGTCTCCTGAGCTTAAAATTACAACTCTATAAGGTAAATTTAATCTGTTTAAGACTTCTTCTGCTGACAAAGTTAGTGTTTCTAAAGCCTCATCAGAGTCTTCTGGTCTAACAAACTTAACTAGTTCTACTTTGTTAAATTGATGCTGACGTATTAACCCTCTCGTATCTTTTCCTGCTGATCCTGCTTCTTTTCTAAAACAAGGAGTGTAAGCACAATACTGTATAGGAAGTTCCTTTTCATCAATGATTTCTTCACTATGAAGGTTAGTAACTGGAACCTCCGCTGTTGGTACTAGGAAAAAGTCTTTTGCAGGAACATGAAACATATCATCCTCAAACTTCGGTAACTGACCAGTCCCTGTCATAGCATCCCTGTTTACCATAAACGGAGTTAGTACTTCTGTAAAATTATGCTCTCCAGTATGAAGATCTAACATGAAGTTGATAACTGCTCTTTCCAATCTTGCTCCTAAACCATTGTAAACTGTAAATCTTGTCCCAGCAATTTTCGAACCTCTTTCAAAGTCTAAAATTCCTAGTTCTGTTCCAATTTCCCAATGAGGCTTTGGTTCAAATTGAAAATCCCTAGGGCTTCCAATTTTTCTAATTTCTATATTATCGCCATCATCTTCCCCATACGGTACACTTGCATCTGGCGTATTAGGAATACCAAGCAATATTTCTCTTAATTCTTGTTCAACTTCTGCCACGTCTTTGTCAAGTGACTTAATCTCTTCAGAAAGCTTTTTCATCTCTTCCATTACACCGTTAACATCTTTTCCTTCTTTTTTCAAGATAGGGATTTGCTTAGATGCTGTACTTTGAGCGTTCTTCATCTGCTCTACTTTTCCTAGAATTTCTCTTCTTCTCTTATCTAAAACAATTACCTGTTCTAAGTTATAATCGCCTTTGCCTCTTCTTTCGACTGCCTCTTTAATAGTGTCAAAATTATCTCTAATTTTTTTAATATCTAACATTTTTTACCCTTTCAGATTTATTAAAATAAGTTTTTCCTATAATTTGAATATGCCTCTTTCAATCTTTCCACTTCCTTTTGCATTAAAACTTGAAGCGTTGATGCTTTGTCATATTCTTGGTTCTTTATAGCGTCTGAAATATCCGTTAACATACAAGTGTCTGTCATAGTATTTCTTCCTAATCTATCTCTAATATTAGAAATTTCTACCCAAGCTAGCTCATCATATTCGGTTGAATTTTCTTCATTATGAATTTTTTTACAAGCTCTAACAGTTGCCATTGTATTAGGTATTATTCTCTTCTGTAGCTCCATAGCCCATTGAGATATAACTGCTTCTTTATAAGATTTTATTGTTAATGCATCCATAACATTTCCCACTTTAAAAATCTTTAATTTTTCACTATATTTTTCAAAAGCATTTATATTTTCCCAAACTGTTATTGGAACTTCTCCAAATAATTGTTCTCTTTCCTCATCTGTAAATGCCTCAAAAACATCTTTCTCAGTTCTATATTCTCTATTTTTTTCTAAATAAAAATCTTCTTCTCCTCTTTTTTTAGAAATTGATTTTTCTAAATCCTTGGAACTTTTTTGATTTTCAAGTGATGCCTTTATTCCATCTAACATAGCCATATATGACGCGGCAATAACAAGATATGTATTACTATTTGGATTTGGAGCTCTAAGCTCAAATCTAGTAGCTAATGGATTAGCCACGTCTCTTACAAGACCTACCAAAATGGTTCTATTTCTAGATACTACATTTGTTGCATGCCCCAATGAAGTAACTACACAAACTGGCGCTTCAAAGCCTGGCTTTAGCCTATCAAAAGCATTATTTGTGGCAGAAATAAATGGATTTACAACTTCATAGTTATTTAATAACCCCATCAAAGCTCCAAACCCTATAGGGTTTAAAAAGTCTTCTGTTAAATCCTTAGGATTAAATAAGTTAACTACTCGTCCATCCTTTAACTTGGCAGAGACTCCAAGATGCGTATGTTCTCCATTTCCAGCAACCCCTGGTATTGGCTTTGCAGAAAAAATTACATCTAAACCATATAGCCTATATACGTCCTTTATTAAATTTTTCACTTGGTTTTCATTATCAGCAGCTTGTATAGCATCGGCATACTTCCAATCTATCTCCAATTGCTCCATAACATGGTCATAATGACCTGCATTTCCTAGTCTTGCTTTTACTCCGCCAACTTCCTTATGACCCATTTCTACACCGATTTCATATTTTTCTAAAAATATTAAAGCTTTTTCTAAAGCGGTCCTTACTGGTCCGATAGTTCTCTTCCAGTACTGCTCCTTTAATATCTGTGCAGTTGAAAGCTCATCTCCTCCTGCATCTTCATCTGGTGTCTTAACCCAAAACTCTAATTCAGTAGCACTAGTTAATTTTATTTCTTCTATTTCATCTACACTATCAAAATCCATATTTTCAAAAACATATGGATTTTCTTTCATTAATCTAAATAACTCTTCTTTAAATGTGTTTACAGCATCCCTTAGAATCACTCTAGCTCCAACATCTTTAGAGTTATTATGCCTCAATATAGAAGGAATTCTTAAGGTGCCTACTGGCAATTTTAACTTTTTATCAATATGCTTCAAGTTGTAATCCACATACCATTTAGCTTCTGAATCTGGTATTATATCGACTTTGGCATCATTTAATGTTGCAATGCTTGGTAATACTACACTAGAACCATCTGTTTGGATTCCTTCAGCCAAAAATTTTTCCATATCTTTAATAAAAGTTTCTACGGGAATTTTTTCATCTGTATCATTTCCGCCAATATCTATTCCTACCAAGGAAATAAACTTTACTTCAGGGTGCTTTCTTAAGATTTCAATTACATATTTTTTTTCATGTTTGCCTTCAGGTATACAAAATAGCATTTCATCTAGATTGTAATCAAACAGTGCATTCTTCATTTTTGCTACTCCTTTTATCATTAATATATCTACTATTTAAAGATGGTTCCTTAGAACAGGAACCATCTGATTATTTACTGGCCTGAAAGTTGATTTAAGTATGAGCTTACTTCATCCATGTAATCTCCGTAGGCAGCCCAATCACCTTCTCGTTGAGCAGTTTGGCCTTTTTCAAATGCATCCGATGCTTTTTGTATTATTTCTGCTTGAGATAAAGTGCTATCATCGCTCTCTCCGCTATCGTTGTTACTAGCTCCAGATGAACTGTTTCCTCCAAACAAGCTTGCTAAAGCTTCATCTAAAGTTTCTTCATATGCAATTTTATTATCATAAGCTACAATTACTCGTTTTACTTCAGGAATACTAGAATTAGTAGCTTCTAAATAAATCGGTTCTACATACAGAAGTGAATCTTCAATTGGTATTAAGAACATATTTCCTCTAGTGTAAGTAGTCCCTGCAGACTCCCATAAAGAGAAATCCTGTGCAATTTCTGTATCTTGGTCAATCTGTGCTTCAATTTGCATTGGACCATCTACAGTCTTACCCTTTGGTAGTTGGAAAAGTATCAACTCGCCATAATGTTCTCCATCATTCCTTGCCATCATTAATGCTGTAAGGTTTCGTTTTCCCTGAGGCGTAAATGGTATAGAGTTAATAAACTCTGCTTCTGTTTCTCCCGGAAGATTTAAAATATAGTAGTTAGGTGTCATTGGAACTTCTTCTGTTCCATATGTTTCAGTCGCAATATCCCAAATATCTTCATTCTGATAAAAGACGTTAACATCACTCATATGATATTTTGTATATACATTTGCTTGAATTTGCAATAACTCAGCAGGATATCTCAGATGAGCTTTTAGTTCATCTGATAGTTCGTCTGCATTTTTAAACAAATCAGGATAAATTTTTTGCATTGTCATTGCAATCGGGTCTGTATCATCAACAATATAGTAATTTGTATCCCCATTATAAGCATCAATAACTACTTTCACTGAGTTTCTAATATAATTTGTACTAGAACTAGTATCATATGGCTCTGAATACGGGAACTTTGAACTTGATGTATAAGCATCAATAATCCAAAACAACTTTCCGTCTTCCACTACCATATACGGATCATTTTCATACTCTAGGTATGGCATTATTTTTTCAACCCTAGTCATAATATTTTTATTTACAATTATTTTAGACTTACTGTTGATATTTGAGGAAACAAGAATATTAAAGCTTCTTTCCTCAATTGCAAATAATACTCTATTAAAGAAGTTTAGTTTAATCCCTGCACTACCTTCATATTCTGTATATTCATTACTATCCCCATCTGGATAGTCAAACTCAGCTTCATCCGTGCCAATTATGCTATAATTATTACTTAATTCTCCAAAATATATTTCTGGCCTAGTTACCTCAATGTCTTCTGAAGTAGACTCTGGAGGAATGCTGTCAACAATCATTTTAGGTTGGCCATTAGCAGTAATCTCATTTACCTTAGACATTACAATACCATAGCCATGGGTATATTTAATATGTCTATTCAGCCAAGTATCTGTAACCTTCTCTTCATCTATTTCTCTAGCTGATAAGAATGTCTGCGTATACTCTCCATCAATCACATATCTATCTACATCTACATCATTAAATGTATAGTATGGCCTAATACTTTGAGTTTGATTATAGAATTGCTTTGCTGGAGCATAATCGTTTATTCTGATATTATCAATAGTGGTAGCATTATTCTCAATATCTTCACTAGTCAAGTCATCAGAAGCCCCAAACTCTTTTACTATAACATTTTCAAGGTCATATGCCACTTGAGTATATTCAATATTATTTTCTAAATACTCTCCTTCTTTTCCAAGTTGATCTGGCGTTACTAGAACTCTCTGCACAACTACTCCCGCAACAGTTCCAACTGCAACTGTAACTACCATCAGTATTGGTACAATTATCACTGGCTTAAGCTTATTTCTCTTGATACTTATAGCTAAGGCTATAACACCTGCTACAGATAAAGCCATTAAAACTCTATACATCCAAATTGTAACATTAACCTCTACAAACCCTGGCCCATATACTATTTCAGATGCAGAAAACAATAACTCAAACTGCCTAAGCAAGAAATTAAACCCTACCATTAAAAATAAAACCGAGCCTACTACTAGCATCTGTTTCTTTGCTATTTCAATTATATCTTTGAAGGTACCACTCTTTGCTCCATTTGACGCTGTTTCTCTAGCTTTAGCCGTCTTTTCTCCTAGACCACTAAACCCTTTGCTAAACATATCTCCAAAAGGAGTATTCTCAAATGGATTATTTTTACTTTTAAAATTTCCTCCAGAATAAGTTTCTTCTTCATCAACTTCTTCATAATCAGGAGTAGCCTTTGTAGCTCCCGGAGCTTTAAATGAGGTAAGAATCAAGTAATAAACTACCGTCATAGCTACATACATTACTAAGAAAATTATCAATAATCCATTCAGTTTAGTTAAAAAGTCTAGTTTAAAAACATAAAATGATATGTCTAAGTTGAAAATCGGATCATTTAAATCAAAGTCTGAGCTATTTACTAGTTTTAGCATTTCAAACCATAAAGAGCTAGTAAACAGAATTGCTGTTGCAAGACCTACTGCCGCGGCAATCCCTACAGTTATCTTGCCAATTACTTTTTCACTGCCTTGCATGTCTTCTTTTGGACAAATTTTTGCGTAATAATTACCTCTAATTGATTTAAGGTATAACAGTGATAGGATAAATATTACAATAAATACTGGTACTCCTATTTGTAGCATCGTAAAAAGTTGTGTAAAAAACACACTTACATATCCTAATTCTACAAACCACAAGAAATCAGTAATAACTCCTACTAGCCCAAAGAACCCAATAATCACGAGTAGCGCAATTACAATAAAATACTGAACGGCTCCTACCTTGCGTTCACTTTTGGTAACCTTCTTTTTCATAACCTTCCTCCTTAGTTTTGCTAACTAAATAAACCTAATATTTTAAGCGCGATTGAGTCTATTATTTCGGCTATTTGGCTTGTTGGCGCTACAAATTTTATAACAAGGACTGCAATAAGTGCAATTATCAACGCAAATAAAATCCCTATAATTATTTTACCTACAATTCCACCTTTGTCTTTGCTTGTATTTTTTTCTTTTTTTGATACCTTCTTCTCATTACTTTTTTGAGGAGTTGCACTCAGCTCTTCTTTCCCTTTTTCTGTCTCTGTATCTTTCTTTACCTCACTTTGATCTTCTTCAGATACTGCTACAGGTTTACTTTCGTTTATACTTTCTTTATCAATTACTTGAATTTTTCCACCATCATCATCAAAGAAAAGCTCTCTCGCTTTAACCATTTCTTCTATATGCTCTGCAGAAAGAACATCTTTCATTTCATCGGTCACATCTAGTTTCTTTTCCGCTATGTACTCGCTAAATCCTGCTTCAGTTTGACCTTTTTTATACCTTTCATACTCTTCATCTAATAATTTTTGGAATTCTTCATTCTTTCTATTAAAAGTATAAAACTTATTTACTTTAGTTGTTTTTTCCGCTTCTTCCCTTGTAACTTCTTGGAAAAGGAGTTCTTCCAACTCGCGACCCTCAATTATTTTATTACTATCATCTTCAGCTTGGGACACTTCTTCTATTTCAATACTTGAGCTAGAAACTTTCTCTCCTAATTCTTTATTAATAGAAGTTTCACTTGCTACTGCAGTTGTTTCTGCTACTGGTTCAACAGCTGATTCTTCAAATATTGATTCAACTACTGATTCTGGTGCTACTTCTACCTGTGGCTCTACTTGTTCTGCCATTTCAAATATCTCTTGTACAGGTGTTGATGCAACATATGGCTCAACTACTGGTGTTTCAAATATTGCTTCAGCTGCTGGCTCTACTGCAGGAGTTTCTGCTACTGGTTCAACAGCTGGTTCTTCAAATATCGATTCAAATATTAGTTCAGCTGCTGGCTCTACTGCAGGAGTTTCTGCTACTGGTTCAACAGCTGGTTCTTCAAATATCGATTCAAATATTAGTTCAGCTGCTGGCTCTACTGCAGGAGTTTCTGCTACTGGTTCAACAGCTGATTCTTCAAATATTGATTCAACTACTGATTCTGGTGCTACTTCTACCTGTGGTTCTACTTGTTCTGCCG
>CAYJHC010000045.1:0-15270 GCA_964370075.1 uncultured Oscillospiraceae bacterium
AACATTTAGGGAGAAAATATTTCCTGGCTTTTATATGGGTGCAATTTTATCAACTGTATTGATAACAATATGCATGCTCAATTTTTTAGGAATCATCCTTACAATATTAAACTATTAATGACCTAGTCATCCTATGAATAAAAGATTTATTTAGATAATAAGTTCACAACCGCTTTTAAATATGATAAAATTTATATTAGATGTACTCAAATATAAAATTGTTACCTGTTATGGCAAAGAGTACTTAGTAATATTGGCAGAGCATATAAACACTATAAATAATAAAATTAAGTTCACTATGATTCTTTATATTAGACATATCTGGTATAAAGGTTTTCGATATTCTTTGTCTTGCTAGGCTTACAATGGGAGAATCCGAATAAATAATCGAACCAAATTTACTAAGAGTTATTTATAGCTTAGGAGGTTAAAATGGAAGTAATAAAAGCCATTGAAAAAAGAAAAAGTATTAGAGGTTTTTTAAATAAAGAAGTCCCTGTAGACATATTGAAAGAAATTGTTAATGTAGCACTTAAAAGCCCGAGCGGGATGAATATTCAACCTTGGAAAATTCATGTTGTGACAGGTAGAACCCTTGATAAAATTAAGGACGAAAATGAGTTTTATTTTATACATGGCCAATCTAGTGATATTTCAGAGCCTCATTTAAAACCAATATTTAAAGACCGAAGAAAAGAGCTGGCTATTGATTTGTTTGAGTTACTAGATATTAAAAGGGAAGACAAAGACAAAAGAAGGGACTGGGTTCGCAAAGGACACAGATTCTTTGAAGCTCCAGCGGCTATGATTTTTACAATAGATAATGAATTATTTCAAGACAAGTGGGGGATCATTGATATTGGAATGATTGTTCAAACAGTATGCTTAGCAGCTATGGAATATGAAATTAGCACATGTATAGCAGAACAGGGAGTGGCTTTTCACAAAGTTATAAAGGAAAACTTAAACTTAGAAGAAAGCGAAGTTATTATGATTGCAGTATATTTAGGATATGAAGATCACGATGCGCCTGCAAACAAACTTGAAAGTAAACGGGCAAGCATAGAAGAAATTACAAAGTTTTATGATTAGTTAGCATTTTAGAAAGGTACATAATGAAAAAAATAATTTGTTTATACTTAAGTTTAATTGTTACTATTAGCCTTCTGTCTGGATGCTCAGGGTTAGAAGAAACAAGTGAATATGTAGAAGTAAATATTACCGAAAACACCTGGCTTAATACAAATGACGATAGCACCTTAAAATTTAACGATGATGCAACCGTTATTTTTGAAGACAAAAACAACAAAATTTCTTTAACAGGAACTTTTGTTGAAGGAGAAAGCGGAACTGTAGGAACTTTAAATATTCCTGATTCAACTGGAAACTTTGTATGGAATCAGTATTATATTGATTCTAACGGCAAATTATTTTTGCACGATGATTTTAACACAAGTTATGCTTTTACTAAAGTTGTTATTAGCGGTGAATCTGAAGAACTTGAGGAAGAAGAGGAAGAAGTTGACACAACTTTAGGAGGAAATGTTTATTATTCAGGAGATGTTAAATTAGAGTTTATTGAAGATGATTTTGCTGCAATAACCTTTGTTGAAGGAAATGTTACAGAAGAAGGAGTAACTGCAAATTTAACTACCATTGAAGGTGAAGTTAAATTTGATGGTAACAGTTTTAGATTTAATGACGAAAAGGGGACTGTCCATTCAAATGGGACTATTACAATGCAAGGATATGATGAACCTTTTGCGTTAGTAGACTTAAATTAATTATACTTATATAAAAACAATTTACAAAAATTCTGAACCGCCCCAAAGTTAGACGAAAGTTTAACCGTTTAAGGGGTGGTTTTTATAGTTATTAGTATAATCTATATATTTGCTTATACTAAGGAAAAGATAGGTAAATAAAAGTTAATAAAAAAGAACAAATGTTCTATTTTCTATTGACTTCTTTTTCGAAAAAGTGTATCTTATATATAAGAACATATGTTCGCGAAAGGGGAATGACTATGAAAAAATTCAATAATAAATCAGTTATCGAAAACTCTATAACTTCTACTACATACAAAACAAATTTTAAAGGTGAGAATGTAAATATTTCTACAAGTAATTGCAATTCATATACTTATAGCTCTGTGTATGAGTTTGCACCGATTACTGCTTATTATTACAATAATGATGAATCTAAAGATTCAGGATCTACTTTTAGAAAAGCTAAACGAAGGAAGAAAAAATTTAATCTATCAAAAGTTGCATTAAGATTTGCTATCTTTGCAGTTATTGTATTGGTAGTATTGGTCAGCTCTAGCACTATACTCTTAAATGATACTAAGGCAATAGCTCAAACAGGTGATGCTTATGAGCTATATGTTGTAAGTTCTGGAGATACTCTATGGAGTATTGCAGAATCTGAAATGCCTAATGGTATAGATATTAGAGATGCCATTTATATACTAGAAGACTTAAACAATATAGACTCATCACAGATATATACAGGGCTAACTCTAAAGATTCCTACTGTGTAAGGTGTATTTATACCAAAATACAAAAAAAATCGCTTAAAACGGAAAATAGAGCATATTTTGAACAAACGTTGTAATTTCAACGTTTGTTTTTTCGTGTAGCATTTTTTTGATTAAATATGGCTTTATGGTATGTATATTGATAATAGTTATAATTATAATTATGTATAAACAATTAATAGTTTAAATAAGCTAAATAAAATCAATTTCAATAATAAATGTATCTTGAAAATAGAAAAGTAGTAATGTGGATAAGATAGTTTACTGTAATAAAATATAGTAAACTATCTTAAGTTTAATAAAACTATAAGCAGATAATTGAAAATAAGTTTTTAGTTTAGGAATATAGAATAAATAGATGACTCTAATTAAATTAAATTTATATCAAAGTGTGAATAGCATTAGCTACAATAGCAATTTAACGTAAGAATTGTCCACAGCTGTGGATAATTGATATAATCAATGTTAATAATGCTTAACTATTCCTTAAATTGTGATTTTAGGAATAGTTATAAATATGTATTGTGCTTTGATTTTGTGATTTATGCTCAACTCCTCTCTCGTATTCTGTTACTTATTTTCTATTAACATATGCTTTATATGTCAATACTCTGAATTATGTCCATTACTTTTTTCTATTTATACATAAAATAAAACAACCTTCTTTTGGTTGCTTTACTTTAATTCGGTTTATTATCAATTAGTCAAATGCTATGGTTCAAATTATATTACCTTTTAATTGTAGTACTACCTCTGCCTTGCTTTTAACTTTTGTATTATTTTTTATCTAAATAGCTCTGTAGTATAATTATGGCAGCCTGTTTGTCAATTACTTTCTTTCTGTTTTCCCTACGTACATTACCTTCAATAAGAATTTTCTCAGCAATAGACGTTGTAAACCTTTCATCCTCAAATACTATTGGAATATTACCCATAGAAACACTTCTCATTTTGTTTTCTAACATATTCTTAAATTCAATTACTTTATCAGTCTGAGGGCTATTGGTACCATTTAGCATTAAGGGTAAGCCTATTACTACAGTATCACATTCATACTCTTTAATTAGGTCAATTACTTTTCCTGCATCTTTTCTAATACCCACTCTTTCTATTGTACATATTCCTTGTGCTGTAATATTCAATCCATCACTTACTGCAACCCCAATCGTTTTGTCTCCTACATCTAATCCTATTTTCTTCATACATACCTCTTTTATTTATTAATAATTAAAAAGTTCCTATTAGTAATATTACTTAATACATCTTTAAAACATAAAAGCGGGATATTTCCCGCTTTTATTATAAATCAAATTATTATTCAAATCATTATTTAGAACTATTTTTTTAAATAATTCTTTACTAATTCTTCCATAATATCTTCTCTCTCTAACTGTTTAATAAATCCCCTTGCGTTGTTGTGACTTGTAATATAAGTAGGATCCCCAGAAAGTAAATATCCTGATATTTGATCTATTGCATTATATCCTCTGTCCTCTAATGCGTTATGCACCAAGTTTAGGACTTCACTTATTGTAACTTTGCCTTTAAGTGACTCTGGGCTTATTACAATAGTATTCATTGTTTTTCTTTCATCCATATTGCTTCCCTCCTTATATTTCTAGTATAACTTATTTATATTGCTTATTCAACAAATAACACCTATTTGTTTTAAATTAATTGGTAAAAATAGAAATATTTACTAACTATACACAATTATTTAGCAAAAGTTTTCTACTTTTTCTAGAGCTTCATCTACTTTTGTTATATCTTTTCCTCCGGCTTGAGCCATGTTAGCCTTGCCACCGCCGCCACCACCACAGGTGCTAGCTACTTCCTTTACTATTTTACCCGCATGATATCCCTTTGAAACTAAATCATCCGTAATTGATACTAAAAAAGTGACCTTATCATTATTTATTGACGCTAACACTAAAATCAAATTATTAGTTTCAGATTTTAAAGTGTCTGAAATGTCTCTAAGTTCATCTATTTGAGCGCCAACTAATTTCTTAGTAATTAATTTCACTCCATTAATTACTTTCGCTTCTTCTAACATATTTGATGAAGAAGAAGTTAGAGTTGCTTTTTTTAACTCTTCTAATTCTTTTTTTAAAATTTTATATTCTTCAATATGAGCACTTAACTTATCAACTAATTGAGCTGGTGTTGCTTTTAGTAATGTGGCAGTTTCGTCAAGTATAGACTCTTTTGTATTTAATGCATCTAGTACAGCAATTCCTGTTACTGCTTCTATTCTTCTTACACCTGCAGCTATTCCAGATTCACTTACTATTTTGAAGCTTCCAATCTGCCCTGAATTTGAAACATGAAGTCCTCCGCAGAGTTCTTTACTATAGTCTCCTACACTTAGAACCCTTACAACATCACCATATTTTTCAGTGAAAATTCCAGTAACGCCTTCCTTCATAGCTTCTTTAATTGGAATTTCCTTCCATGTGACAGGCAGAAAGTCATTAATTTTATCGTTTACTAATGTTTCGATAGTAATCAAGTCTTCTTTAGAAATAGCCTCATAATGAGAGAAATCAAACCTAAGCTCTGTATCTGAAACTTTTGATCCAGACTGTTGTACATGATCTCCTAAGACTTCTCTTAAAGCTTTGTGAAGGATATGCGTCGCAGTATGGTTTCTCGATGTATGATTTCTATATCCAGAGTCTACAATCAAATTAAACTCTTCATTTGGATTAACTTCACCTTGAATTACTCTTACCTTATGAGCAATTATATTTTGAAATTTATTTACTTCAATGATTTCTGCTTCACTATCATCACTGTACATTAAGCCAATATCGCTTACTTGTCCGCCCCCTTCTGGATAGAAAGGAGTTACAGGGAAAATTACTCTACCTTCTTCTCCTTCTCTTAATACATCTACAGGCTTTTTATTTACAAAGATACCTTTAACTTCTGTTGTAACTACTGTATTATCATATCCAATAAACTCTGATTCGCCTTCGAAAACAAAATCTACGGAGCTTTCTGTCCAGGCATGATCATTTTCAGCAGCATCTTTTTTGCCAGATTGCTTTTGAATTTCCATAGCTTCATGGAAGCCATCTTTATCTACTTTAAAGCCAGCTTCAAGTATAATTTCTTCTGTAAGGTCAATAGGGAATCCGTATGTATCATGTAGTTTAAAAGCTTTCTCTCCACTCAGAGTATCTTCTTTTCCCTTTTTCAAAGATTTAATGTGATTCTCAATTATTGACAAGCCTTGCTTTAAGGTTTCATTAAACTTCTTTTCCTCAATATCAATAATTTTTTTAATAAAGTCTCTATTTTCTTCAAGTTCAGGATATCCACCTGCGCATGTAGAAACAACAATCCCTGAAAGATTTCCCATAAATGGTTCATTAATACCTAGTTTATATCCATGACGAATTGCTCTTCTTATTATTCTTCGTAATACATACCCTCTACTTTCATTGCTAGGCATAATCTTATCGCTAATCATGAAGCTTGCAGAACGAATATGGTCAGTTATAATTCTTAAAGAAATATCTGTTTGAGACGGTATAAAGCTACCATCGCTTATTTTTTCTACTAATTCGCCATTATTATATTTAACGCCAGAAATTCGTTCAACTTCGTGTAACACAGCTTCAATTGTATCAACTGCAAAAATAGAATCTACATCTTGCATGATACAAGCAAGTCTCTCTAATCCCATTCCTGTGTCAATATTCTTGTTTTCTAAATCAGAATAATTACCATCTGCATCTCGATTATATTGAGTAAATACATGGTTCCAAAATTCTATATATCTGTCACATTCGCAACCAGGTTTGCAGTCAGGATTATCACATCCATACTTTTCCCCTCTATCATAATATATTTCCGAGCAAGGGCCACATGGGCCTACTCCAATTTCCCAAAAATTATCATCTTTACCAAGCTTAACGATTTTATCTTCGGGGACTTTAATCTCATTCTTCCAAATCTCATAAGTTTCTTCATCATCTACATAGACAGAAACCCATAGTCTTTCAACAGGTAACTCTAGAACTTCAGTAATAAACTCCCATCCCCATTTGATTGATTCTGTTTTAAAATAGTCTCCAAATGAAAAACTTCCTAACATTTCAAAAAATGTACCGTGTCTAGAAGTATAGCCTACGTTTTCAATATCAGCAGTTCTAATACATTTTTGACATGTAACCATTCTTGGAGCTGGTGGCTTTTTTTGCCCTGAGAAAAATGGCTTTAATGGAGCCATCCCTGAATTTATAATTAATAGGCTATTATCGTCTTGTGGGATTAGAGGAAAACTAGGCTGTTTTAAATGGCTTTTCCCCTCATAAAATTCATAAAACGCCTCTCTTAATTTATTTAAACCACTTCTTTCCATTTCACTGTCCTTTCATTATTCTTATATTATTAGACTTTCTAAATTTAGAATACTTAATTATCTTTATTGTGTCTATTCAATTTCCTCGGCAGCTTCTTCGAGCTCCTCTTCTTTGCTAATTACCTGTTTTTCTATCATTTCAAAGGCGGAGAAAGGCTCTCCCCTTAAGGCTGCAATTTGTTCTGATATTTCTTCTACTTCCTCTGTGTTAGGGTACGTAACAGAAACTTGTGCACTACCTGTTGAGTATGCCATGTCTGTTCCAGTCGTACCAGTCAATGATACTGATCTAATATCAAAATCAAGTCCTTTTGATAGTTGATCTTGTATTAAAGACTGAATTTGGTCTTCTGTTAGATTTGTTTCCATATTATCAGAAACTTCAGCTAAAATCTGGGTAGCTCCTGTAATTATAGCTGGAGAAATTGCCTTTTCAATCATGCCAGTAATTACCTCTTGTTGATGTCTTCCTCTAGTGTCATCTCCTCCCGGTACATTTTTCCTTTCCCGAGAAAACGCCAAAGCTTCAACGCCATTTAATGTATTTGTGCCTAAGGCAACATCCATAACATGTCCACTGTTTGTGGATGTGGTAAACTCATATTCTGATTCTACTTCTACCCCTCCTAATGCGTCCACCATGGCAATTAATGATGTGAAATTAAGTCTTACATAATATTCAACTTCTGTATCATATAGTTCTGCTAAGGCAGCCATAGAAGCATCTACTCCATATATACCAGCATGAGTAAGTTTATCTTTTGCACCATATGAAATTCCTGGTAACTCTACATACATATCTCTAGGGGTATTTATTAGAAGAATTGACCTAGTTTCAGGATTAACAACAGCTATAATATTCACATCACTTAGTCCTGTTGCACTAACATCTCCATATTGGTCAATTCCGCTTATCATAACCGTAAATGGAGTTGAAGTAATATCATCATCTGATGTTGTATTCTCTAATTCCGTAATTATTTCATGAGAAAAAACATCTTTTATTTTAGTACTGAACCCATCAATAGAATCATCTAATATTGCAGTATTTGCGTCATTATATATCATTAAGTCAACCTCTCCTGCTATTAATGCATTTGAGACCTCCCCTAAACTAGCATATTCAACAATTTCAGGTTTTTCACCACTTGCATCTTCAAACTCAGATAAAGCTTCATCTATCATTGGATCATCTATTTCCTGTTTTCCTATTGTGTAGCCTTTTGTTTCTTCAGGTGATGTAGCTGGATCATCAGTTAATGCAACAACCCGAATTACGTCTATTTTAGCATTTCCTCCAGCAATAGCACTTAAAGTATCCCCTACTGCATAAATATAAAAAGAACCTATTAATAAAATCACAATAAGTAGCACTGAAATTAATTTACTTATTATGGCTTTTTTCTTTGACAAAAGCTGAATCATAAAAGTTGAAAACCAAATTACAAAGAATACACCAACAATTATTAAACTATATAAAATTGGAAGTAAACCCAAGTCAAATAAGAAATAAGAAAAAAGGCTAATGGATAAAAAGAATATTATTGAAATAATCATTCCTGTTATTTTATACTTCTTATTATTAAAGGTATACACTTCTTCTTCAATGTCATCTTGATTAATAGAATCTAAACGATTCTCTTTAATAATGTTAATATTCTCTATTTCAGCTCTAACCATTTCACTTAATACTTCAGGTTTTTCAATTATAATTGTAAGCTCTTCTTTTTCAATACCAGAATTATTAAGCTTATGATCAAAATTATTATCATTTACATTTAATTTATTCTTATTTTTCTTATTTTTTTTCTTAAACATAACTCCCCTTTGGGCTTATATAAGCACTATTTTTCATAATCTTATTTTGGCACTTAATCTATAGTATACCAAACTACAATAAATATGTCTAGTTTTGTGAAAAATTTAAGTCTAATTTCAACTGAAATTTAAACATTATATAGAAATTAGAATAATTTCAACCTCAAATATATGGTCAACTTATTATTGACTATAACATTTCTTGATATTAATAAATAAATAATTGAAGATTTAATATAATTAACTTAAAATATTTCTTAAACAAGATATTTTAAAATAATTTTATGATTTTTTTGTAATTAATTTTAAAAATTTGTTAAAATAAAGTAATACTTTAAATAGTCAAACCTTTCCAAGGAAAATTCTTCTAGCCTACAGTATCCTCCTTTGTTTAGATGATTTTACGATAATATATTATAAAAAAATAACTCAAAGGATATTAAACAATGAAATAAAAGTATACAATAGTTAATATTATTACTAAGCAATTAAATTTGAAGGAGTATTTATATGAAAAAAATATTATATATAAACAGTTGCATTAGAAAAGAAGAATCAAGAACTAAAGTTTTAGCAGATTCATTTTTTTCAAACCTTGAAAAATCTTTCAAAATCGAAGAAGTTGTTTTATCTGAACTAGACATAAGATGTTTAACCGGTGATTTTTATTTGGAAAGAGAAGAGTTAATTAGCAAAAATAATTTTCATCATCCAAGGTTTGATTTGGCGCATAAGTTTGCAACTTCAGATATAATTGTGATTGCTGCACCTTTTTGGGATTTAAGTATACCTGCCATACTCAAAGTATTTATTGAAAATATCTGTGTAGAGTCCATTACGTTTGGCTATGATGAAAAAGGGTTGGTGGGTCTTTGCAAAGCAACCGATTTAGTCTATATTACAACTAGAGGCGGTGCTTTTGAAAATAGCCCTTTGGAACATGGTGCAAATTATATTAATTCCATGTCTAAATTTTGGGGGATAGAAAACTTTCACTGTATCAGCGCTGATAATTTAGATTTAGACCCTTCTCCTGCTGCAGTAAATAATATTATTAATGCTGCAAAGACTAAAGTAAAAGAAGTTGCAAATAAAATCTCAAATAGCTAATTGAATTTGTAAATAACCTGATTAAATTTCCAAAATTAGCAAAACAATTTTTAAGCTATATAGCTATAACTATTTCCATTCTTTCCAAACATTTGGAACATAACCAACTGTTGAAAGTTTCCCATTTCGTACAATTGGAGTTAAGATAACTTCCTGATATTCTAACAGTTTTTCTTCTTTTTGGTCTTCTGAAATATATTCAACAAGTGCAAGAGAATCTTTATTTTTGCAGTTTTTATTAATTAGAGAGTTTAAACCTCCTACTGACTGAGCAACACTACGAAGCTCACCCTTACTAATTTCTTTTTCATTCAAATCAATAAATTGAAATTTTATTTTTCTTTCTTTAAAATAACGTTGAGCTTTTTTAGTCTCGTTACATTTTTTCGTACCAAAAATCTGTATATTCATTTTCTCCTCCACACTTAAAACCAGTTTTCATATTCTATTACATTATAACAATTTTTTCGAAATAAAATAAGCTAGAAAGGAAATTTTACCTCTTTCCTCTCTAACTTAGTCAACGTAAATGTTAAATTATTTGAAAATTTTTCCTTATTTCTAATCAATCAACATAAGAGTATGAAATAGCAATTATTCACTTCACACTATAACTTAAACCACCTCTGCTCCTAGAACATTCTTAAAGTGAGTTAAACTATAATCATGCCCTTCTTGATTAAAGCTAGCTACTCCTTTTTCATGTACAACAATCTTATATCCTAAATTATAAGCGTCTACAGCAGCATGCAGTACACAAATATCAGTACATACACCTACTAAGTGAACTTCTTTTACATCTCTTTCCTTCAACTTTAAATCCAGATTTGTTGCACAAAAAGCAGAATACCTACTTTTGTCAATTTTTAAGTATTGGTTAGCTGGCACCCCTTCTATAGCATCCTTTACAATTCCAAACACAGCCTGTCCTTTTTCATCATAGGAATGGGCAGGAAACATACTTTTTTCTAAGTCATACTGATCATCCATATCATGTTTGTCAGTAGCTTCAATTATAAAATCGCCATTCCCCTTAAATTCATTTACTAAATTATAAATATACTTTTCTAAATCTTGACCTGGTTTTCCACAAGTCAATTTACCATCATCTGCAACAAAATCATAAATATAATCAATTACTATTAAAGCTTTTTTCATTTTAATCCTCCTACCACATCTCAAAGAACATTAATATTGCAGGAATGAACGCTGCAAATATTCCTTCTAATATACATAAATATGACATTTTTTTCCCTAGAGGCTTTTCTAGAATATTTTCCACATAAGTTGCACCCCATAGTATAGCCCAAGCAAACCACAGATATGCATATTGATAAAGACCTGAATAAACAGAGCTTCCGCCCATAATTATAGCAAATATTGCAACCATCATTGAATATATCCCTGAAACTTTTTTGTCAATATCAAATAGTAATCCTACTGCTATAATTACATACGTAAATCCAAACAAAAAACCGCCGGCTACATTTGAATAATCTAGCATAGTCTTTGCATGAAACAGACCAATAAAATTTCCTCCAACAAGAACAATTCCTGTAATTATGTTCATTATTGAAATGCTCTTCAAATCGCATTGTTTTAAAAACATATAACCATTTGAAATTAAAGTAATTCCCACAAAAGTTAAAGCTACTCCTAACATAATTCCTCCTAAACCTCTAAATCCCTAAAATATAACAGAACTTGACTGTGTATTCACAGGTGTCAAGACACATAAATTTAACATAAATAATTAAGTTTGTCAACCAGTTTACATATTTTTAATTAATGTTATACTAACATTATTGAGAAATAGTGTTAGTATTAAAATGATAAATGGCGAATTCTCAAATATAAATTTATATACCTAATTAAGAGCGTTTATTATTCACCAATTATAAAAAGTAGACACTAGGTGATTGCAAAACAGTAATAAACAATAAAATGAATTTAAGGAGTGTATTTATGAAAACTACTGAAAGAAGAGATATAATAATTGAAGAACTTACTAAATCATCTTCTCCAATTAGTGCTTCTGCTTTGGCAAAGAATTTAGGAGTAAGTAGACAAATCATTGTAGGTGATATAGCTCTCTTACGGGCAAAAGGTCATTCTATATTTGCCACACCCAAAGGATATATTTTAGAAGAGAAAGAAAATAAAAGCTACATAGTTCCTTGCTGTCATGATAGCGAATCTCTTTTAGACGAACTATATACTATTGTTGATTGTGGCTGCGGCATACTTGACGTTATAGTTGACCATAAAATTTACGGACAGCTTGTAGGGAAACTACATATTTTTAGCAGAAAAGATGCCGATGACTTTGTTACAAATATGAAAGCTGAAAATGCAACTCCTCTTTGTAGTGTTACAAATCAGCTCCATCTACATACCTTAAGTTGCCCTACAGAAAAACATTTTTTTGAGGTAGAAGAAGCCTTGAAAAATAAAGGTTTCATAATAGATTAACTTAATATATTTTGAAATAGAGGGATTTCAAGATAATACAAATTCCAAATAAAAAATAATATGAATTCTAAGTAAAAAACAATGCAGTGCTAATAAAAAGAGGAACTATTAACTAATAGCTCCTCTTTTTAAATTCATCTTAAGCTTAATATAATTTCAATTTTAGCACATATACCCTATATGAAACATTTATGTCTAATAGTGTAAGATTACTTTACCAGCTAATTGATTCACCTTTTATTCTTTTCTGTCTAAACTCTGCAGTAGCAGTAAAAAGTGCGTCTGTAGATGAGTTAAGTCCTGTTTCAAAGGAATCTTGCACAACACCTATAATAAAGCCTACGGCAACAACTTGCATTGCAACATCATTAGGAACGCCAAAAAGAGAGCAAGCTAAAGGTATTAGCAACAAAGAGCCTCCCGCAACCCCAGATGCTCCACAAGCTGAAACTGAAGCAATAATGCTAAGAATAATCATAGTAGGCAAGTCAACAGAATATCCTAAAGTATTTACAGTCGCTAAAGTCATAACTGTAATAGTAATAGCGGCCCCTGCCATGTTTATTGTTGCTCCTAAAGGTATTGAAATAGAGTAAGTCTCCTCGTTAAGCTTTAGTGATTGGCATAATCTAATATTAACTGGGATGTTTGCTGCAGAACTTCTTGTGAAAAATGCTGTAATAAAACTATCTTTTAAACATTTGAATACTAATGGATATGGATTTTTTCTAATATTTAAAAACACTATAATTGGATTAATGATAAACATCATTGTTAGCATACAACCCACAAGGACAGCTAGTAGCTTTCCATATTCTGTGAAAACCTCTGCACCATTTGTTGAGATAGTAGTAAAAATTAAGCCAAGTACACCAAATGGAGCAAAGCTAATTACCCATCTCACTACTTGAGAAACAGCATCTGAAGTATTTGATAAAACTTCTTTCATAGAATTCGAAGTCTTTTGAAAAGCAAGACCTAGTACAACAGCCCAAGCAAGAATGCCTATATAATTTCCAGAAGT
The DNA here is from genome assembly GCA_964370075.1 of uncultured Oscillospiraceae bacterium. GTDB lineage: Bacteria > Bacillota > Clostridia > Peptostreptococcales > Anaerovoracaceae > CAYJHC01. The sequence continues at coordinate 13,336 of CAYJHC010000045.1, forward strand.
AATTGAGGTTAAAGGGTTTTGAACTATATTCAATAATAAAGTTGTAATTACTTCCCCTACACCCTCTGGAGGTACGTTTCCTTCTACTGCTTCAGTTAAAGTAATTGTAACTGGGAATATATTACTAGCAAGTACTGCCAATAATGCAGCACTAAAAGTACCAACTAAATATAAGAAAACAATGTACCCCATATTTGTCTTCTCTCTTGATTTATGGTTTGCTATTGAACTCATAATTAAAAAAAACACTAGTAACGGAGCTATTCCTTTAAGAGCTCCTACAAATAACTCTCCGAGCATTGAAATATACACAGCTTGTGGCAATAATATTCCTAAAGCTGTTCCTAGAATTAAACCGCCAATAATTCTTTTTACTAAACTTATACTTTCCCATTTTTTAAATAGTGATAACACAATAAATTCCTTTCTAGTTTATAAAGCTATAAATAATATGACTAAGTGAATTAACACAAATTAAATTATACCAAAGTTTTAATAAAAATAACAGGCTTATAGTTACAATTTTCACAAAGTTTTTCGTCATATACAGTATACTTATCAACTACCTGATGTTTTTTCAATTTTTTTATTCATTTAATTAAATTCATAGCCTAAGATGTCAATTGATATCAAATAATAAATTTCTTAAATACTAATCTTATATGGTGCTTGGCAATCATATACAAATATAAAATGATAGACAGTCTAAAGAATCATTACCGATATTATATATTCTTAATATTAATCCCGAAAATTTCCCAATGACATATAAAAAAAATTTGTATTCATTTAAAAAGAGAAGACTGATATGTCTTCTCTTTAAATCTCTTAATGATATTTTTTAGCAATTACTGCTTAATTCCATGTAAAGGTAAGTTTCTTGAATACTCATATAAAATTAGTTTCTAAACCTAAGCCATAGCATCAAAGTCACTACTCTCTTCTACTCTTTTTCTTGAAAAGAATGTCACTAATCCTTGAGCAATAGCTATGATTGCAAAGTATAATGTCCATTCATCCACTAATATCATTGGTTGAGTCATATCTTGAGTTAGGATAAACAACACAATAGATCCTATTGCTGGAATCAAACTTATTAGTCTAAGTAAACCTTTTCTGTTAACTTCACCGTACTCTTCATCTTCTCTTCTACCTGTAAAATATGTAACCATCAACATAACCGTCATTAACCCAGTTACTACAGTAAGAATTAAATCTAATAGAGACCAAGCTGATCCACTTGCCAATGGTACATCCGTTTCATCAATGTTTGTTGGCACCTCTGCTAAAGGTGTAGGTATCGCTGGAAGAGTTGCTGCAGGCACTACTGCTACTGGTACAGGTACTGGTGTAACTGCTGGAATGACTGGTGTAGGTCCAGGTGTTGGCGTTGGGTCTGGAGTAGGAGGTATTGGTTCTACCACTGTAGCAACCTCCAAAGAAGGATCTCCTAAGTCATTTCTTTCAACCACTCTTTCTTCACCGGTTGGCGGAGTATCTGTGTAGGTTAATAAGTGTTCTTCATTAGTAGGATAATTTCCATCTGCCAGATTTGGATCCGTTGCTTCAATATAGAAGTCTAACTGAACTAGGTTTCTGTCTATTTCTCCAATATTTACAGTGATTTGTTCTCTTTCTCCACCTGCATAGTTAATTGTTTCAATATAGTATTGGTTTAATTCAGGCGTATTGTCTGGACTTTCAGTTAAGGTAATCTCTACACCTCCACGCTCTAAAGTTATAGGATGCGTATTATCAACTAAAATTCTGTAATCTTCTGTAATTATATCCGACAAAATTGCATCAGAGTATGTCGATTCTAATGCCTCTGTAGGCAATGGTTCTGATCCGCTGTAGAAAACATTCTGTAAAGCAGAATCTAATTTATCACCACTTACATCTGCTACATTGCTAAAGTCTGCTTCTGTAGTGCCT
>CAYJHC010000046.1:0-15049 GCA_964370075.1 uncultured Oscillospiraceae bacterium
CCTTTTGCAGCAGGAACAAGGCCAGCAATAGACTCGCATAGCTCTTTTTGCCCGCTATTCGCAACTCCAGCAACCCCAAGGATTTCTCCTCCATTTATTGAAACAGTCAAGTTTTTTAAAGCTTCTTTTCCTTCGCTATCAATAACTGTCAGATCATCGATTTCCATCATTTGCTTTACTTCATTTACTTTTTCCCTTTTAATTGCAAGACTAGTTTTTGCCCCTACCATATGCTCAATTAAATCTGAAACATCAGCTTTATTAGTATTAATAGTCGCAACAGACTCACCTTTTCTAAGCACTGTAATTCTATCACTTATCTCCATTACCTCATTAAGTTTATGAGTAATAATAATAATGATACAACCATCTTCTCGCATGGCTTTAATGATTTTAAATAGTTTCTTTATTTCTTGTGGGGTAAGTACTGCAGTTGGTTCGTCGAGGATAAGAATTTTTGCCCCTCTGTGAAGAACTTTAATAATCTCAAGAGTTTGTTTTTCTCCAACTGACATATCATATACTTTTTTCTTCAAATTAATGTCTAGTCCGTATTTTTCAGAAATTCCTTTTATCTCATCGTCTAGTTCTTTCCCTTTTCTTTCCCCTTTGACTCTTCCCATTAATATATTATCTTTAGCTGTTAGTACATCTACAAGCTTAAAGTGCTGATGTATCATACCAATACCTAGTTTTATTGAATCCTTTGGCCTAGTAAAGAAGACTTCTTCACCATTGACATAAATAAAACCGCTGTCAGGAGAGTAAATCCCTGACAGCATGTTCATTAACGTAGATTTTCCAGCACCATTTTCACCAAGTATTGCATGAACTTCTCCACTTTCAATCTTAATGTTTACATTATGGTTAGCCTTAAGTTCTCCAAAGGACTTGCAAATATCTTTCATCTCTATTGAAACATTATTCACTAGTCTCCTCCGTTTCCTATTACGCTTTATTATTTACTTGTAGCACCTTCTACTAGAGCTCCGTTAGGAATAGCCCAGATTTCTTCTCTAGTTAAAGTTTGACCTTCTTTTGAGAATACTGTTCCATCTGATAATATTATTTCCCCTGAGAATGGCGCAAACTCTCCAGCTTCCATTTCTGCAGCCTTTGCATTCACCTTATCTTGTACATCTTGTGGCACTAGGTCAGTCATTTCCCCTAATCCAACATATCCATCTGCCATTGTTCCATAATAGCTATTTGGTTCAAATGTTCCATCAAGAATAGATTGAATAGTTTCAGTATAATAAACTCCATGATTCCAAATCGCTGAAGTTAAATAAGCCTCAGGTGCAGCACTACCTTCGTTATCATAGTTATATCCGATTGCATAAACTCCACTTTCTTGAGCTGCTACCTGCGGTCCAGTAGTATCAGCGTGTTGAGTAATTACATCACACCCAGCTGTAATCAACTCTTCTGCAGCTTGCTTTTCTTTAGTTGGATCATACCAAGAGTTAATATATATTACTTGAACTTCTACATCAGGATTAACTTCTTGAGCTCCCAAAGTAAATGAGTTGATTCCAATCATTACCTCTGGCAAATCAAATGCAGCTACATAACCAAGTTTATTTGATTCTGTCATGCTACCAGCTATCATTCCTGAAAGATATCTAGCTTCTTCCATGGCTCCAAAGTAGTTATCAAAGTTTGTGTCATTCGCCTTATATCCAGCAAAATGTAAGAAATGCTTATCTGGATGCTCAGTAGCAAATTCTTCCATGTAATCCATATATCCAAAACTTGTTCCGAAAATGATAGTACAACCTTCATCTAACAATTGCTGTATAGCCGTGTTTATTGCTTGGCCGTCATCATCTGCAACTTCTTCTTTAAATAAAACTTCCACATCACTTCCAAGCTCTTCTTCAACCATTTCTACCCCTTTGTAATGAGCTTGCGTGAATCCGCCATCTTCTTTAGATCCGATAAAGATAAATCCTACTTTAACTTTATCTCCACCTTCACTGCCACAACCTGTTAGAACTGCTGTCAAACCAAAAGTTAGCAGTAGTACTAATGCAACACTAATAATTTTTTTCATGCTTACCTCCACATTTTATTAATTATATTTATATTTTTGATCAAAGAACAGCTATCTCTTTTTAATTTTATAGACCCCATGTCCTGTTCTCTTCACAAACAGTTTACAACTAATTATACCTTGATTTTTCCGAAAAATACATATATATTTTTGGTTTTCAAGCTTTTTTTGATAATTTCGCACTACACAAAGTCATTTTATCGAATTTTATATTCATTTTTCAAATCATTGTTCGACTTTTATTTATTCCCCAGAGCACTTATTTCATTTTTATATATCCATCTTTTATTTCAACTACTTCTGCAAGGCTATTTACTTCAACCTCAAAAGGCTCCAGCTTAGCCCTACCATTTTGAAAACATTTTTCAATTACCGCTCCAAAATACACCACATTCACTTTAGCTTCTTCTGCAATTTTTAAAAGAGCAGCTCCCGCTTCCCCATGAGCAAGAAAATCATCTATTACAATAATATTTTCTCCTTCTTTTAAAAATTTTTTCGAAAGAATTAAGTTTGATTCTGTCCCCTTTGTAAATGATTTTGCAGTAGCCGTAAAAAATCCATCTGTTAAAGTGCTTGGCTTCGCTTTCTTCGCAAATACTGCCGGAATATTTCCTAGCGCCCTTGCTGTAAAACATGCAACTGCTATTCCACTAGCTTCTACCGTCATAATCTTGTCTACCTGTCTATCTCCAGCTAGCCTTGCAAACTCTAACCCGATTTTTTCCATAAGTTCAACATCTAGCTGATGGTTAAGAAAACCATCAACCTTTACTATAGAATCCCCTATACCTTCTCCATCGCTTAAAATTTTATCTTTTAGCTCTTTCATAACATTTTCCTTTCCTGATTTTGGTCTCTCCCTATCTACTCTATAATCCGATTCGTTAATACTCACCATCTTATATACAACTTCTTTCCATAGTTTAAGTTACTCAGTGACCAACAGGCTTAACACCCTCTCTAACTTTCTAAATCATTTTTTAATCGTTTCTTTCATATTAATATATTTTCTAAATCTCCTACCGAGACATTTTGCACGAGTTATTCTTCCATTTTGATATATCTCTTTATTTCTTCAAATTGATTTTCCGAAAAAACATTCACATTATTCTCTCTCAAAAGTTTAGTTGTAATTCCTTCCCCTTTAATAGCTATGCCTCCAAAGCTACCATCATATATTTCCGCACTTCCACAGCTTGGGCTTCTTTCTTTCAAAATAGCTATTTTCACTTCGTCTTTTTTTACAAGACTTAAAACCTTAACGGCGCCATTATAGTATGGCTTGGTAACATCCACACCCACTCTGTTAATCACTTGATTCCCAACTATTTCCGCAGGAACCCGCGGTGTAGGTAATCCACCTAAAACTTCAGGGCACACCGAAATTACCTGAAACTCTCTCCTTAACAAAGTTAGAATTTTTTCCATTTTCTTTTCCACTTCTAACTTTGCTTTTTTTCCGTCATATCTACAGGGTTCTCCTAACAAACAACTACTAATTACAATTTTTTGCATTTCTTCACCTTCTTGTGGTATACTCTAACTATTATAGGAATGGAGGTTACTAATGGCACTATCTTACCAAAAGTCAAATAAACAATCTAGCAGAAGATCTCGCGGCCTTTCTCCTACAAAAAAAGTTATTATAATACTGTTAATTTCAGTTTCAATGTTTATTACAGCATATATGACAAACCCTTATTCCTATCCACCTTTTGAAGCTAAATTAATGAAAGACTATAACGTTCATGGAGTTGATGTTTCTTCATACCAAGGCGATATCAACTGGAACGCACTATATGAACAAGGTGTAGCCTTTGCCTTTATAAAAGCAACTGAAGGTTCTTCTCACATTGATGCTTACTTCAAGGAAAACTGGAATAACATTTATCGCACTCCTTTGCGATATGGAGCTTATCATTTTATGAGTTTCGAAAGCCCTGGTGAAACTCAAGCCAAAAACTATATTTCTACTGTAGATAATAGGCCTGGAGCCTTACCCCCGATTGTCGACGTTGAATATTATGGCGAGTTCTTAGATAATCCTCCAACTACCGAAACAGTTGATTCCATATTAACCCCGTTATTAAAGGATCTTGAAACCCATTACGGACAAAAACCTATTATTTACACAAATATTAGCTTTTACAACAAGTATATTAAAGGCAATTATGATAATTCAATTTGGATAGCCGATCTTGAAGGAAACGACACACTTCCTGATGGAGAAAAATGGGACTTCCTCCAATATAGCTTCGAAGGAGAATTAGAAGGGTACTCAGGTTCAGAAAAGTACATCGATCTTAATGTTTTTAACGGCGATATTCAAGACCTACTCAAATACTAAATACCATTTGCAGCCAATAATCAGCTTATTAGGCTGCTCTTTTAATTAACGTCAACTTTTATTTTCTCCTCCAAATCCTCTAATATAAATCTCCTATCTTTCCTTTCAGGCTTTTGCCAACAGTGGTATTATAATTTCAGTCTTATCAACAATCAAAGTTTCACACATCAATGAATCTCCCCATTAATGTATGTCGCTTATTCTCCATTGTACTTGTCTGCCATTATTCTCGCAACATGAACTCCACTAGCCGACGCTTGAGATAATGAATGGGTAACTCCTGAACCATCTCCAAGAACATATAGTCCTTTTACCTTAGTTTCTAGGTTTTCATCAACTTCTACTTTCGAGTTATAGAACTTAACTTCAACTCCATATAATAAAGTATCTTCATTTGCCGTTCCTGGTGCAATTTTATCTAAAGCATAGATCATTTCAATTATATTATCTAATTGGCGCTTTGGAATAACTAAGCTTAAGTCTCCTGGTGTTGCTTTTAAGGTTGGTCTAGTAAAGCACTTTTCCATTCTTCTTTCGCTACTACGCCTTCCTTTTACTAAATCCCCAAATCTTTGCAATAAAACTCCACCACCAAGCATATTTGATAGCCTAGCGATAGATTCTCCATACTCATTACTATTTCTAAAAGGCTCAGTAAACTGATTCGAAACAAGTAAAGCAAAGTTCGTATTCTCCGTTCTAAGCTCCGGGTTTGCATAACTGTGTCCATTTACAGTTACTATTCCGTTAGTATTTTCTGCAACCACTTCTCCATAGGGATTCATACAGAAAGTTCTAACCATATCATTGTATTTTTCAGTTTTATAGACTATTTTACTCTCATATACGTCATCTGTGATATGCTTAAATACAACTGCGGGGAGCTCAACCCTTACTCCAATATCAACTCTATTACTTTTTTGATCTATTCCAAATTTTTTACATACTTCAGCTGCCCATTTCGATCCTGATCTTCCTGTAGCTATCACAAGATCTTCGCAAGTATACTCTTCGCCGCTCTCCGTTTTTAGAAAAAATCCTTTCTCGGTCTTCTCTACTGTATCTACAGCATTTCTAAAAGAATATTCAACCCTATCCTTTGTATATTCAAATACTTTTTCTAGTATCTTTACATTTCTATCTGTTCCTAAATGCCTAACCTTAGCTTCAAGTAAATGCAGATTATTTCTAAGCGCAACAGTCTTCAAATCGGAAGATGCAGTTGAGTAAAGCTTTGCCTCACTGCCTCCTAATTTGCAAAGTGCACTATCTACATATTCCATTAATTCTACAGCCTTCTCAAAACCTACATATTTATGAAGATCTCCCCCAAATTGAGTTGTGATGTTGTATTTTCCGTCAGAAAGAGTCCCTGCGCCTCCATAACCATTCATTATCTGACATGGATTACATTTTATGCAACTATCCACCTTTCCTGTTTTTATTATACAAGTTCTTTTTTCTAAAGAATCTCCCTTTTCAAGAATCAGAATCCTTGCATTATTTTTAAGTCTTGTCATTTCATATGCTAGAAAAACACCACCAGCACCTGCACCTGCAACTATCAAATCATAATGTTTCATTGTTATCCTTTCCTTTCCTTTCATATTTTGGTATACTATTCCAAAAGGAGAACAGTATGAAAAATAAAAGGAATTTAATAATTAGTATTTGCTTTTTTCTTGGAGCAATTTTTTCAGCAATAGTTTTATTCCAAGATGGGTTTAGCACCTATTTAATCTCAGGAATAATTTTATTTACCCTTGTAGGCTTTGGTTTCTTTAAAAGAAGAAATGATTCTTAGTAATTTTAGATTTCAATAATATTTTATCGAAACTCTAACCTTCTATCATCACATTCCAAACTCGCTATAACTTAGAGTAATTAACATATTTTAAGTAATTCTTAATTATATTCTAATCAACCCAGATTACTCCTGCAAAAAATCCTCGCTACCTTTAGTTATATTATTCGCAACTTAACATAAGTTAAGAGCATATAAAAAAGCTACGAAACAATAATATCATAGCTTTTTTGTTTTTTCAATAATCTGCGCTTCTAATTTTTAGTTTATACGCAAACTGAATTTCACGTTGTATCAAGAAATAAAGATTACTCTTCTTCACCAGCTGCAACTAAAGCTTCAAATTCAGCTACAACAGCTTCGAATTTTTCATCCCCTTCTATTTCATTGATTTCAAAACCATCATCAACTTCTGAATATGCGTAAATATATACTTCGCCACTTTCATCATCTGGAGCTAAAGCAATAAACTCTTCATCTTGAAAATCAAAAGTCCCAATTATCTCGCACTCCACTTCTTCTCCGTCATCAAATTCTAAAGTTATTACATCTGTCTTTTCATTATTCTCTGTCATTTCGTTCCTCCAACCCGTTTCAAAAACACGTTTCATTTTAAATATATCCATATGTGAATTAAGTTTGACCTACCACATCAATCATTATATCATATTTCTTCAAATTCCTCCAAGTATTCAGAGAAAAAATATCCTTCCGCTTGGGCAAAATCTAATACTATAGATCTATTCAGCTGATACTTAGATGTACTCCCTAAGTTGTCTTCTCCTATGGCATCTACAGCAAGGCGCTGAAACGCATCTGCCATATTCTGCGTCGGAGCAGTAATAATTAATTCCCCTTGCTCTGTTATCAATAGTCCACCTAGCATATCATCCCTCATATTGAATGTTTGACAATGCACATGTTGGTTATTGTCAGCATAAAACATAACCAAAGTTCCTCCAGAATATCTTGTTACCGTCCTTCTAAGAGATATCGTCATATCCATTTGAATCGGCGCACCTGTTTCTTTCAATTTTTGAACTATGACAAATTCTTGCGAAGTAAGAATAAAAGCAGCTTCCACTGAAGTAATATGCAAATCACCCATTATAGAGATAGCATTTATCTTCAACTCATTAGTTTCAACGTAAAACGTCACTACTCGATGTAAGCCATGACACTCAATAAGAGTCTCACACCTAAATTTAGTATTCTCCACATTAAGAGGGACTATTCTATTTCTATACATTACACTTATAGGAATCTTCTCAAATATTTCCATAGGTAATTCCCCTTCGTATAATGTAGCTGCAACTTGAAAATCTCTACCTACACAGCGCATAATGAAGTAATTAATCAGTTGGTTTACTGAAGAAATTTTTTCTGATTGTTTCAATATAAATTTAGCTTTATTTATCCTAGGAACTTCCTTATCTAGAATAAAGTCAACATCTTCTATCTCTTCAGGGAACGGATTATTATTGCTAATATTCTTTACAGCAGCTTCTTTTAATAAATATATCACTTCAGCTTCTGATAACTCAACAAACTTCCCTCCTAAGCAACCTGCTACCTCTGCTTCCAAGGTTAAAATTTCGCTTTCATCATTTCCCCAAAGAGCATGATAGGATTCAATGCCATACTCTTCAGTATCAATGTGGAAAAATTGGTGAAGTTGCTCTTCTTCTTGGTAACCTACAATTTCCCAACACACATAAAGATATATAGCTCCCATCAGCCGAGTATCCGTCATACGTGCACTTTTAAATTTTTTCTGAGATTCTTTCTTTAAAGAAGCTCCCCCTTTTATTAATTGTAACATATCCTTTCAAACACTCCTTTGCTGATTTTTTTCACAGGAGCCTTAGATATATTTGACATTACGATTACATACGCATCTTCTTGCAGACAAACCCAAAAGCTTGCTCTAAATCCATCATCTGTCCCTTCATGCCCTACTAATTTTTTGTCATCTTGATTTCTTATGAACCATCCTAGTCCCATTTCTTCTCCATTGTTGGGGACTATGGCATGTCCTGCCCAAATTTTTTTGTAAAGGTCATCGTCAACTAAGGTCTTATTTAATGCTGCCTTTGCCCACTTTTCTATATCGTATAAATTTGTAGTCAGCGTCGAGCTTGGCCCATGTTCCCTATTATACGGATAATGCTTTTCTAAACAAATATGGTTTTCCTCATTCTTGTAATGAGGCATAGCCATTCTTGCTTTTTTCAACACATCCAGTCCTAAACATTCTTCTATATTATAATTTTTTGTATTATCTTCCTTTTTCAAAACTTGAAGCCCTCTTTCAAATGTTAAAAAATTCGAATTGTTCATTTCTAACGGTTTTAAAAACGACTCTTTCATATACTCCTCGAAACTCACCCCTGAAGTTTCAGCAATCACCAATCCAAGTATTTCATACCCTATATTACTGTACTTTAATTTGTTTTCTTCTGGTGCCCAAAGTAGCTTTGATTCTGTTACTTCTTTTGACATCACATAGTCTCTTAGAGCCTCTACATCACCCCTTGGCCTATCCCATCCATAATCATCTACATCAGCCAAGCCTGAAGTATGCGTTAGCAAAGACTTGATCGTAATATCCCTCAACCTATAATCATCAATCCTTATCCAAGGCAAAATATTTACAACCTTTTCTTCTAACCTTAATTTTTTCTCTTGAATAAGTTTCATTATTCCCATCGATACGAAAGTTTTAGACACCGAAGCCATATGAAAAATCTTGTCTTCTGTCAATGGTTCTTTTTTTATAAAATCAGAATATCCAAGAACTTTTCTATGTACAAAGTTTTCCTTTCCTACCGCAACTGCAAGCCCAGGAAGGTCATAATAAAAAAGCACCTCTTCCAAATATTTATCTATACTTTCAATTATTTCATTAGTTTTATCTCTATCCATAATCTTCCTTTCCTTTTCTTACTTTATTATATCATTTATGTCAAAAATTTACTAATGTAAATATCAAGGGGTTTTTGTGGGCATTGTCTGAAGATTAGACAATATCAAGTTAATCTCTCATTTATCTCTAAAACATAGCATTTATTTTTAAAAAAAGCTATAATAATGTAATAAATGTTAATTATTATTTACACATAATTCATAGCCTTAAAACTAAGATTATTAACATGAAATACAAATTTATTTATAATTTGAAACGAATTCAACAAAATTTATTTACATTTACAAAGGGAGGGAAAAATGCAATATAGAAAATTCAATAAAACAGGAGAAGACATTACACTATTTGGCCTAGGTACAATGAGGATGCCTCTTTTAACCGACAGAACCTTAGACGAAGAAGCTTCTATCCGTATGATAAGAAAGGCAATAGACAATGGAGTAAACTATGTCGATACAGCTTATATGTACCATGATTTCAAAGCGGAAAATGCAGTTGGAAAAGCCTTACAAGATGGCTATAGAGAAAAAGTTTTTCTTGCTGACAAAATGCCTGTTTGGCTAGCAAAGACCGAGGAGGAAATGAAAGAGATCTTCTACAAACAACTAGAAAATTGCCAAACCGACTACTTTGATTTCTATCTACTCCATAATGTTACAAAACAAATCTGGACCATAGCAGAAAAATATAACGCATTAACCTTCTTAGAAGAAATGAAAAAAGAAGGAAAAATCAAGCATCTCGGTTTTTCTTTTCACGATGAACTAAGTTTCTTTAAAGAGGTGATAGACTCCCATTCTTGGGATTTCTGCCAAATTCAGCTTAACTTCATGGATATGGACTATCAAGCTGGTGTTGCTGGCCTAGAATATGCTGCATCCAAGAACATTCCAGTTATCGTTATGGAACCCGCTAAAGGAGGAAGGATTATTGACAGTTTACCAGAAACAGTAAAAGAATACTGGGCTTCTACTCCAACTCAGAGAAAGCCTATCGACTGGGCCTTAAGTTGGGTTGCAAACTTTGATTCTGTTTTAACAATACTCTGCGGCGTTCATTCTGAAGAACAGTTACTTGAGAATATAGAGATTTTAAGCAAAGCCACCTCTAATAGCCTGTCAAAGGAAGAAATAGATATAATAAATAAGGTTTCTGCCGAATATAACAAGTTAATAAAATATTCATGCACTGGCTGCGACTACTGTCTTCCATGTCCGTTAAAAATACACATCCCAACGATTATCAAGCTTAGAAATGACTGGGAGTTATTCAATCACTCTTCTAAAGTTTTAGATGACTATGATTTATGGGTTCCAAAGAAAAAAAGAGCCGGGAACTGTAGTTATTGTGGTAAATGCATTATTAAGTGTCCACAACAACTACCTATTCCAAAAATTATGGAAGAAAGTAGCGAAATATTCGAACAATAACACTTGTTACATTCATCTCACTACAAAACAATTGATTATTAAAATTCCTATTATTCACACAATTAAAAAGTCTCAAAACTTGCTATATCAACGTTAACCTCATGTCTAGCGCTATAATAGTCGGTATAGTTTTGAGACTTTTATATTTAATATAAGTGATATTCTAAATTAAACAGTAATGTATCCGTTTAACCTATATCAGAGAGACAATAAAATCCATCAATTAAACTGTTTCATGAATTACTTTAAATGCTTTTTCATTTAGGCTATCTGCATACTCTGAATCCATTTCTTTTATCCCTCCTGGGAACTCATACTTTTCCATCAACTCAACGAAATATGATGGTTCAAATTGCTCAGGGTTGCAAACCCCTATTCCACTCCACTTTCCTGTAGCTACTAATTCAAGCATCAAAACAGGATTAAATGCAGTTTGTGCTACTACTGCGTTAGTCCCATACTTCCCAACACATTCTTGATTATCTGCTACTTGATATAAATATACTTCTCTCTTTTTACCATCCTTAATACCCGTTACCCAAGTTCCTGCACAGCCCTTGCCTGTCATCTTCAATGTTTTTTCTGTAGGGTCTGGGATTACTTTACAAAGGAAATCTCTTGGCGCAATCTCTTCATCTCCAACCTTAACTTTTTCCCAAGCTTCTGCCATGCCCATCTCTCTCAAGTTAAGTAATATCTCTCTAAGATCTCTTGGTACACCATATTTAAAAGTAACTCTGTCACATTTTACATGTCTAGGTATCATTAGTACTTCTTCATGCTCTACATTAATTACTTCTACTTCTCCAATTCCGCCTGGGAAATCAAACATTTCTGGCTCAGAGAAGTTTTCAGTAGTAAACCAACCTTTACCCTTTTCCCAGACTACTGGCGGATTCAAACATTCTTCAATTGTTGTCCAAACCGAGAAACCAAAGTATCCAACATCGTCACCACCATAATTGTCCCCGTCTCTAACTCCGACTTCGTGAACCTCATCAAACAAATACTTTTCTGCATATTTTGCAAAAACGTTTGCCATTCCTGGTTCAACTCCTGAACCTGTTATTGCAAGCAGACCTTTTTCTTTCCAGTCTTCATCTTTGGCATATTGATAATCTCCTAATTTTATATGGGTCTTGTTATACGGATCTGTCGGATGTACTTTTGAAAGAGTCATTGCACAGTCTATATATCCCACTCCCAAATCATAGCAAGTATCAAAAATATTCACATTAAAAGAAGGATCACAAGCATTTAAAACATGTGTGATTTCATGCTTATCTACTACCTTTTTGATGCTTTCTGCATCTTTTGCATTAATAAACTCTCCAACAAACCTTTCGTCATCACAGTCTTTCGCCACGGCAAGTGCCCTTTCTTCATTAAAATCAGAAAGAACAACTTTCTTTGCCCACGCTCCACCTTCTCCTAATCTTTTAATAATTTTTGCAGCCGAGTTCCCAACTCCGCCCGAACCGATAATTAGTAATTTCATATTTACCTCCTACAATATTCAGTATTCACCAAAATTAGTTATTCCAGTTAGTCGTCCTTATGTATAAGTTTATCAATTATGTAAAATAATTCAATAATGTTTTTGCTTTTAATATATATTATTTTGCTTATATTATGACGTTATTTTTTATATATCGACAAAATTCAACCCTCATTACAGTCATTTACTTTGTAAATTACACAAAAAATATCAGTCATAAACTCAACTGATATTTCCTTTATACTCACCTTTAAAAATTTCCTAATTTATTAATATCATCTCAACTTCTGCAGGCTCTAGAACTGACCTAATTAGTATCGTATCGCTTCCCCTTACAACCTCATGATTAACTTTAGGAAAGCTTCTTATGGCACTAATTATTTTTTCTCTATCATCACTATAAAGATGGTTCTCTTTAGAATGTTTCAAATTTTCCAAAATCGCATCCGCAGTGGTTTTATATCTGGCAATATGCACTTCTCCCGTAAGATTATTCACATTTATTAAAAATTCTTTTACCGACTGATTATTCTCAATTATTTTTTTCGCCTTTTCAAAAGTCTCCGCCTTAATTATCTCGTTAATAAAAGAGCCATTTCCATAAGATACTATTATGCTATAACTATCTTTTTCTTCGAATTCATTTTCTTTCTTCGCTATTACAAAATTTCCCCCTTCACAAATTATTCTGTCTCCAATAGCTTTAAACATCTGTAAAGGTTTTGTAATAGTAAGGCTACTTCCTTTTTCATAAGAGTCTGCAATCCCACTCCGCCTATCTTTATAAATGTATTTTTCATCTCCCATCACGTCAATTCTAATAGTTTCTACTTCTCTATCATTCTTATAGTCATCATATTCATTTCCTATTAAGGTTCGTATAGCTTCTTCGATCTCTTCAACAGATGATTTTTCTACTACTGCCATAGACTTTTTGTTACTAGTTTTTCCCGCATAAAGTTTTCTATACTCAGCCGGCGGCATTCCAAACCACTGTTCAAAGTGCTTTACAAAGTACCGTAAGGCAGAGAATCCACATTCTTCAGATATTGCACCCATTTTTTTTCTAGTATCTAGCACTAGCTTTTCTGATTCTTCAACCCTAATAAAGTTAAGTAACCCTTGAAAACTTAGGCCTGTAGCCTCTTTTATTACATGAGAAAGGTAAAATAAACTCAAATGTTCTCTTTCTGCAATTTCATTTAGTGTAAGCTTTCTAGAATAATTATCATACATGTACGTAGTGATTCTCATTAGTCTTCCCGAAAGGACCTTATTTTCTTTTTTCCATTTACAGTTTATGAATTTCCCATCTTCTAAAGCAAAATTTTGGAAGTCAGCTAAAAGTATAGAAATAAGATTATGTCCTTTTTCTATAAGCCTGTGTTCATAACCATATCCTTTTTGAATCTTTTCAAGCATTATCTTTGAAATAATCACTCTAAGCATCTCGATATGCTCTTCATCAACATCATCACTATCAGTTCCTGATACAAAAAAGTTATTTCCAAGCTTTCCATCATAATACTTAGCATAGTACTTGAAGTCTATATGTAGAACCATCATCACATTAGGTTCGCCGTCTACCGCTTCAAAACTGTGCATTTCTCTTTCATTTATGAAGTATATGTCCCCTTCTTTTAACTGGTAGGAATAGTGCCCATTTCTCATATTTATCTTCCCTTTAAGCAGATAAACAATTTCTAAGTCATCGTGGAAATGGATTGGGTGTTCTAAGTAATTACCTACAGTAATCATAATCGGAACATCTTCTGCAAAGTGTATTTTTTCTTTCATTTTGAACTCCCCTTAATTATTTAGACACTTAAATTATAACTTATTTCTATAGAAATATCCAATAAAATTTAATAACTTTGCTATTTTTACTTACACTTATCTGCTATCGCCATTACAATTCTAAAACCAGCTGATTTTTCTTTTAACATGCAACACTTTAATAAATATGCTATACTTTGATAAACTGAGCTTTACTATTTTCGTGAATTTTAATTTAGCAAAAGGAGGAAAAATGGGAAAAGTAATTCTATACACTAGACAATCTGATAAAACTTTGGAACAGCTTAATGAAAAAGGGCGCTTTTATCCTACCAAATCAAAGGTATCTGATTACTTTGGCGAAATTGTTAATGAACACATATTGGGCTGCTACAGTTGGTTAGCCAACGAACTTGAAACTAGACTCTCCAAGCCAGCATATGCAGAGCTACCAATTTGGTGCGCCATAAGGAAAGAAGATTCCTTTCTGCCTATTCCTGGCACAGTTCTTTATGTATTAGCTGTCGAAGAGGAAGATTTAATATACTTCGACGATTTAAAATGGGACTATACACTAAATCACATGTATCTACCTAAAAGTAAGGAGGATGACAAAAATTTCAAGAAACACCTATCAAAATTAGGTTTGAAAGGCAGCTATGAAATTTTCGAGCCTATGTATAGAGGAAGGCTCCCAAAGGAAGAAAAACAAGTTCGAGAAAGTTGGAAACGAATTTTCGATATAGACGATTTTGGTTCCCCTCTAGTAAGGGCCTTTCTTTGGGAAATTAATGAGTCTCAAGTTCTTCAGATCATTCAAGAAGGAGAAGAGAATTTAATTAAAGAGTCCATTGATAAGTAGGCTTTAAAAATCAACTATAAAAAGAAGTAAGCTCTTAATAATTATCTTACGCATATTAAGTCAGTCTTTATTGATAATCATTCTTTTCACAACCATAGGCTAAGCAAAACAAAGAACAAAGAAGTGAACCTAAGCTTATCTTTTTAAGTTTCTTAGATTCACTTCTTAATATTTATTCACATTGGTATGCTATTTGCAAATTTTAGCCTTCCATAGCCTTTAAATCTGGACTTATTAAAAGTGTAGCGCCTGTAGCTTCTTTTACCTGTTCCACTGTAAAGTCTGGATGTAATTCTGTTAGTACTAAACCTTCTTCCTTTACTTCCATTACTCCCATTTCTGTAACT
>CAYJHC010000047.1:0-6479 GCA_964370075.1 uncultured Oscillospiraceae bacterium
TTTGTTTTCTCAAAAGCCTTCATTTCCCATTCAGATAAATTTTCTAAATAAATCTTCCTAAAAGCACAAGAATAGCATCCTATATATTCAGCCGAAATTGACTGCAAATCTCCGCATACTTCTTGCCACTCTTGAACGCTTTTTAAAGGACTTAGATATCCAAGCTTAAATTCATGACCCTCTCTCAAAGAAGACAAGTATAATTCTAGTGCATTCTCCTCTTTATTATATTTTACAAATCTGCTAGCTCCGTCTCTGCCTTCTAAAACAAAAGGAAACCTTAAAAGCAAATCATCTGCTACATTATCTGCACTGTAACTTCCCTCTAATAAGTTCTCTGTTTCTAATTTTTCTCTTATCCAATCTACTGAATTTTTGTTTTCTATTTCTAAGAGAAAATTTCCACCAACAGAATAATCACCGCCTACCTTTGTTATTTTAAAAGTACTTGAAATAGGATCATGTCCGACTATGGAATTTGCATATGCCAAAACGTAGTCTGATTTAATCGTAACTAAAACAGCACCCTCTTCAATTACGCTTTCTTCATCAAATAAAAATGATGCTTCGCCACCTTTTTCGTCTATACATCCGGCTCTTCCACCAATTATTGAGTTACTAACTGATTTGTCTAACATTTCCCGTACAGCTTGGCTCACATCCACTCTATTCCCTGCAAAAAATAAAAATGCAAAACTCTTGCTCTCCTCAGCAATCTCATCAATAATCTGATTTGCAACTTCTATTGTCCCAGCATCAGTTGCGGAAAAATAGGTTTTCTCAATCACCTTATTTTCAAATTGAATTATGGAAATCAAAATTCCTTGGTCATATATCTTGCCATCGTGAATTACTCCCGTAACTGACAATCCTATTATCTGTGTCATCGGCAGCTGCGTTTTCACTTCTTTTGCAATAGCCTGTGCAAATTCAACATCATTTCCAGAATAATGAATTCTCACCAAAGAGTTTTCTCCTTGATCAAAATTTCCTTTTTGAATTTCTGTTTCTACATCAGAAATATTATTAAGCAAAAAGTTTAACGACTTCATTTTCAATGCCTTTCTTTTCTTCTTTTACCACTTACCTCTATTGCATATATAATTTATTTTAACACATAAACATAATTTAACAACAGAAGCAAAGCACTATTACAAATTTCGATACTCTCTTTATCTTCTATGGTAAGCCTTTGCCTCAAGGCAGTCCTTTTTGATTTGTTCGCTTAAAACTTCAATTGTCTCGAATTTTTTTTCTTCCCTAGTTTTTTTAAGAAATTCGACTTTTATATTCTTGCCATATAATTCCTTATCAAAATCGAAAATGTGAGTTTCAATATTTTTTTCATAGCTTCCAATTGTAGGTTTTTCTCCTACATTTGTAATACTCTTATACACATTTTCATTGTAAGTGCAAGTTGTAGTATACACACCATTTGGAGGTGTTACCATGGTTTTATCAATAACTAAATTTGATGTTGGAAATCCAATAGTTTTACCCAGTCGATTACCTACAACCACTTCCCCATTTACCGAATAGTTCCTTCCCATATACTTTTTGCATTCATCTACCCTACCTTCTTCAATAAGCGTCCTTATAAGAGTAGAGCTTACTAGCTTATCCCCTATTATATACGGTTCCATTAAATGTAATCCAAATCCTTTTTTTATTCCTTTTTTTATTAAAAGCTCTGGTGTACCCGCAGCCTTTGCTCCAAACCTGTAGTTAAATCCACAATAAGCCTCTTTCATGTTTAATCTTCCTACAAGAATTTCATCAATAAACCTATCTGGTGACATAGTTCTAATCTCATCATCAAAGGAAAGATTAAACATATATTTAACCCCTAAAGACTGTAAAATATCGACCTTTTCTTGAAAAGATAATATGCTTTTGATTTGTTCATTATTGGTTAATATTTTAGGGTGATTCGAAAATGTAAAAATCGCCGGTTTTAGGCCTGCAAGCTTGCCGTTTTCTACAGTTCTCTTTATTAGTTCTTGATGCCCTTTATGTATTCCATCAAAATTCCCCAGGGCCACAACAGTTTCTTCTATATTAAATATTTTATTTAGTTCATTAAAAATTTTCATTTTCTACCTTGACTTTCAATTAAAAGAGCATTTTACCGACCCTTAAATACTTCTCTTCCAAAATTCCAACGCCAATATACTTATCTTTTCCATAAATATTAAACCTTTCATCAGCACCTATTTTAACAATGTCTAAAGTTTCCTTTTTTTGCGGTTTCCCATTCAAAAAATCTTCTGTCTGTTTAAAATCCAAATTGATTTTCCCAAAATGAACTAGTGAGAAATCAGCAGGTCTTATCAATTTTTCCACTTCAACAACTGACATTTCTTTTACCGCCATTATACTAACAGCGCTTTCCCTATCAAATACCCCCGACTTAGTTCTTTCAAGAGCTGTCATTGCACCCACAGTCCCTAGCGAAACACTTATATCATAACATAAGCTTCTTATATATGTGCCTTTAGAGCAAAGTACTCTTAACTTAATAAAAGGCAGCTCCACATTTACAACATCCAATTGATAAATATTCACTTTTCTAGGCTTAATTTCTACATCTTTTCCTTCTCTAGCATATTCATATAATTTCTTTCCATTTACTTTTAGTGCTGAAAATTTAGGAGGAATTTGATTTATTTCTCCTATAAATTTTTTGACCACTTCATGAATACTATGTTCATTTATGGTTCCAATTGCTTTCTCTTCTACTACTTTTCCCCAAATGTCCATAGTATCAGTTTCAATACCTAGCTTAAAAGTGACTAAGTATTCTTTTTTATCTAAATCTGTATAATCCATGATTCTAGTCGACCTACCAATGCAAATTGGCAAAACACCTGTAGCCATTGGATCTAAAGTTCCAGTATGTCCTACTCTCTTTATCCCTGTCACCCTTCTTAAAATTGCAACACAATCATGGGATGTCATATTCTGTTCTTTATAAATATTGATAACTCCATTCATTAATTAAATGCCGCCTCCAACTCTTTTACTAATAAATCCCGAACTTGATTAATTGGAAGTTTCATACTAAATCCAGAGGCCTTAATATGCCCTCCCCCTTGAAATTTTTCTGCTATTTCTGCCACATTAAAATAGGACTTCGCCCTTAGACTAACCTTAACTGAGTCAGTTTTCTCTTTTAAGACAACCGCAACTTCAACGCCTTCTATAGATCTTAGCATAGAGCTAATTCCATCTGCATCATCCATATGGCAGCCCATCTCTTCAAGTAAAGCCTGAGTAATAGATACAATAGCAACCTTTCCATTGCAAATTATACTTGCTTCGTTTATTAATCTTCCTTTCAACTTCAAGGCTTTGAGAGGAATGTTTTCATTTATCTCAACTACAATATCCCTAAAAGAGTTTTTAATCTCATAAAGTTTTGCCACTGTTTCATGGGTTTTTTTATTAGTATTTGCATTTTGAAAGTTACCAGTATCAGTTGAAATCGCAACAAATATGCCAGTAGCCGCTTCCTTTGATATTCTAACATCGTTCCCAGTTAAAAGGTCAAATATTATTTCCCCTGTAGCAGCCGCTTTTGAATCTACATAATTATAATCACCAATTTGTTTTGTGCTCTGATGATGGTCAATTACTATTTTTGCTTTACCGCATTTAAACAATTCTTCTCTTTTTGGAATTCTCCCATAATCACCGCAATCAACTAATGCACAAATCATATCTTTGCTATTCACCTTATTATATTCCTTATAATCTAAAATATAATCTTTATCTAAAAATTTCAAATTATTAGGAATTTTATCTTCCAATACAATATATGCCTCAATTCCTTCACACCGTAAACTTTCGCATAAAGCCACTGATGAGCCCAGAGCATCTCCGTCAACTAAAACATGAGGGAACAGCAGAACCTCTGCTCCCTCAGTTAATACATCCCATATTTCTTTAAAACTATTATTGCTCATATTACTCACCTTTATTTATTTTATAGATCAGCTCTTCAATATGGGCCCCTGTTTCAAATGATTTATCAATTTTGAATCTAAGTTCAGGAATATGTCTCACTTTTACTTGATTCGCAATTTCCTTTTTAATTATCCCTTTTGAATGTTCTAAAGCTTCCAGGACATTCTTCTCTTTTTCATCTTTTTCACTTGGTGTGGTAAAACAAGTTAAATAAATTGTCGCATAGCTCCCATCGCCTGATACTTCAACGTCTGTAATGCTTATCATCCCTTCTAATCTCGGATCTTTAAAGTCTCTGATTAGCATTTGGCTTAATATTCTTTGAATTTCTCCACCAAGTCTTCCTTGCTTAAATCCTTTTCCCATCATTATCTCCTAACTGGCTAGTCTCTTGGGATTTCTTCCATCTGGAAACATTCTATAACATCACCTTCTTTGATATCGTTATAGTTTTCTATTCCAATACCACATTCAAAGCCTTGGGCAACTTCCTTTGCATCATCTTTGAATCTTCTTAGGGATGAGATTTTCCCTTCATGGATAACAATTCCATCTCTCACAAGCCTAACTTCTGCATTTCTAACAACCTTACCACTAGTAACATATGCTCCTGCGATAATCCCTGCGCCTGGCACCTTGAAGATATCTCTTACCTCAACTGTTCCAAGAACTACTTCTTTAAACTCAGGATCAAGCATGCCTTTAATAGCGTTTGAAATATCATCAATAATGTCATAAATTACCCTATATGTTTTGATTTGAACGTTTTCTCTGTCCGCCAGGGTTGTTACCGCAACACTAGGTCTTACATTAAATCCTATGATTATAGCACCTGAAGTTCCTGCTAATGTAACATCTGATTCTGTTACTGCTCCAACTCCTGAATGTATTATTTTTACTCTAACATTCTCTGTATTAAGTTTTTCCAATGATGACACCACCGCACCAACTGAACCCCTAACATCTCCTTTAATTATTAAGTTAAGATCCTTTATCTCCCCTTCTTGAATTGTGTTAAATAATTCTTCTAGTGTTGTACTTGAATTTCTAGCAAGGACCTCTTCTCTTTGTTTTCCTTTTCTCTTTTCTGCAATTTCTTTAGCTAATCTATCATCTTTAACAGAGTTAAAGTCATCCCCAGCAGCAGGTACATCAGTTAATCCTAAAATTTCTACTGCTGTAGCTGGCCCTGCCTTTCTAATTGTATCTCCTTTAAAGTTTGTCATTAACCTAATTTTTCCTGAAGTAGTTCCGGCAACAATACTTTGCCCAGCCTTCAACGTTCCATTGGTTACAAGAAGTGTAGCAATAGGTCCCTTTGCTTTATCAAGCCTAGCTTCAATTACAGTACCTAAAGCAAATCTATCAGGGTTTGCTTTAAGCTCAAGCACCTCCGCCTGTAATAGTATCATTTCAAGTAAGTTTACAATTCCATCTCCCTTTTTTGCTGAAACTGGAACAGCTATAACATCTCCTCCCCACTCTTCAACAACAATACCATGTGAACTTAAGTCTTGTTTGACCATATCCGGATTTGCTCCCGGCTTGTCCATCTTATTTATTGCTACAATTATTGGTACTCCTGCTGCCTTCGCATGACTTATGGATTCAATGGTTTGTGGCTTTACACTATCATCAGCAGCTACTACTAAGATAGCTATGTCTGTAATATTTGCTCCTCTTGCTCTCATTGCCGTAAAAGCTTCATGTCCTGGAGTATCAAGGAAAACTATTTTTTTACCGTTGATGTTTACTTCTGAAGCACCAATATGTTGAGTTATGCCTCCAGATTCTTGAGACGTAACATTAGTTTTTCGTATGGCATCTAGTAAAGAAGTTTTACCATGGTCAACGTGTCCCATTACAGTAATAATTGGCGGTCTCTCTTTTAGTTGATCCTCTTTATCTTCAAAAGTTTCTAAGCCTTCATCTTCTTCAACTTCTTCAACTTTTCCAATCACAACACTTAATTGTAATTCCTCTGCTAATAGCTGAACTGTGTCTTCATCTAGTGAAGCATTTATATTTGAAACAACACCCATTTTTAGTAGAGTCAATATAACTTGAGAGCTAGTTACTCCAAGTTGTTCACAAAATCCTGCCACAGTAATTGGAACATTAACAATTCTTGTTCCTACTGGCATATCCTCAGTCACTACTACTTCTGGTTCTTGATTTTCTTTAACAATCCTTTGCTGTTTCTTACCTTTGGTTTTCTTTTCTAAATCTCCATCTTCATAAGAAAATTTATTGTATTTTTTATCTTTATTTGGCTTAACCCCTTTAGTCGCCTTGTCTTTGTCTTTTGTAACCTCTTTCTTTTTGAAGTCTTTATTATAGTCTTTCCCTGTTTTTCTTAATGGCTGCTCCGCATCTACTAATCCCACCCCACTATCTGGCCTTGTAGGTCTTCCGTTATCTGGTCTTGCAGATTTTCCACTATCTGGCCGGCTGTTTCTATCAAACCTTTTTCTCTCTCCATCAAAAGGTTTTCTACCATCATTGGAAGGTCT
>CAYJHC010000047.1:6579-14874 GCA_964370075.1 uncultured Oscillospiraceae bacterium
AGGTCTATTCCCTTCAGAATTTCTATTTCCACCTGCCGGACGACTTCCTCCGTTACTTCTATTATCTCTAGCTGGTCTGTTATTTCTATCTCCACCTCTATTTTCAGGTCTTCTTCTAGGCTCTTCTATTTTCCCTCTTTGCTCAGATTTTTCTGCAGCTTCTGCAGCTTTTGCCGCTTTTCTTCTCTCTTCTTCTTTTGCCCTACCTTCTGCTGTACTTACAATTCTAATTCCGGATCTTGCAGGAGTTTTTTCTGGTAATGGTTTCTTCTCTTGCATCTTTACTTCTAGCTTTTCCTTTCCTACTTCATTATTGGGTCTTCCCATTCCTATCCCATTAGCAGCTTTTTCTTCTGTTCTAACAGGACTCCTATCCTTCGCTTTTTCAGCCTGTCCTTCAGCCCTTCCACTTATAGGCCTATTCTCTTCTGAGCTCTTTTTTTTCTCTACAGGTTTTGCTTCTCCTCCCTTTGATATAGAAGTTTCGTCCTTTTGCGCCTTAACCTCTTTTTCCATATCTCTGTCTTTAGTCTCCTTTGCAACTCTAGCAGTAATCGCCGCTGGCACTACAGGAGTCTCCTTAGGAGCTCTTGCTGCTACTGCTGCTGGCACTACAGGAATTTCCTTAGGAGCTCTTGCTGCTACTGCTGCTGGTACTACAGGGGTTTCTTTTGGAGCTTTTGCCTTAGCCTTCTTATCGTCAACGTTCTTTTCAACAACTTGCTTATTTTCTTTTCCATTACTGGTAAAAGAATTTTTAATTGCTTCAAGTTTATCTTCTGGAATATTACTATTTGCTCCTTTTAGCTCAACTCCAAGATTATTTGCTCTATCTACTATATCTTTACTCTTTTGATTAATTTCTTTTCCTAATTCGTGTACTTTCATATAATGCAGCCCCTCTCTTTATCTATTTCATCCTTTATTATTTTCGCAAAGTTTTTGTCTGTTATTCCTATTATTCCAACTTCGGATTTGCCCAGTAATCGGCCAAACCTTTTTTTCTCTGAATAAACTACTAAGCTGATTTCTTTTTTGCTACAAAACCATTCAATTTTTTCTCTACTACTTCTCCCTAGGTCTTCTCCAATTATTACTAAGTGAAGTTTATTCTTCTTTCCATACACTTCACAAGTATATGCTCCTTCCACTAGATTACCGGATTTTTTAGCAAATCCTAAGTAGCTTTCTATTTTAGGTTTCAATCTTCATCACCTCTTCTTTTATAGTTTCTTTCAGTGTTTCAAATTCAGCAAGTGATAAGTTTCTTTTAAATGCCCTTTGAAAAGCTTTCCGCTTTTCTGCTTTGTCAACACAGTCGGCATCTTTACATAGGTAACAACCTCTGCCTGCCGCCTTTCCTGTGATATCCATTTTTACGCCTTTATCTGTGTCCACAAATCTAATTAGCTGCTTCTGTATTTTTTTTTCAGCACAACCTATACAAGTTCTTTGCGGAATTTTTCTCTCTTTCACAAACTGCCTCCTTGCGAAAATTTTTTCTACCTACTATCGGATTTTCTACTTAGTTTCTTCTGGAGCCTCCGGCTCTTCAGCCATCTTTTCTTCAGTACTTTCTTCTTCAATAACTTCCTCAACCTCTGTCAATCCACTTTCTGCAAAGGTTTCATTCTCATTTAGTAGTATCTCCTCAGTTTTCTCTAGCTCTTCCGTTTCTTCCATTTGGTCTAACATTTCTTCATATTGACTTCTGCTTTTTATATCCAATTTCCAACCTGACAGCTTAGCTGCAAGCCTAACATTTTGCCCAGATTTTCCTATAGCTAATGAAAGTTGCATATCTGGCACCACTACAGTAGCTACCTTGTCGTCTTCAATAATAACTTCCTCAACAGTCGCAGGATTTAATACATTTGAAATCAATTCTACAGGATCTTCACTCCAATTAATAACATCTATTTTTTCCCCAAATAACTCTTCGGTTATTCTTTCTACTCTGTTACCCTTTGCACCAACACAAGCTCCAATAGCATCAATATTCTCGTCATTTGTCCATACTGCCATCTTGGTTCTTGAACCTTGTTCTCTCGCAATGCTTATAATTTCAACAATTCCATCTTCAATTTCAGGAACCTCAACTTCAAAAAGTCCCTTAACTAAATTAGGATGACTTCTAGAGACAAAAATCTGTGGCCCCTTAGTTGTCTTTCTTACATCAACAACATAAACTTTAATCAAGTCTCCAACTCTAAATCTTTCTCCATTTACTTGTTCTCTTAGTGGAAGTAATCCTTCTGTTTTATCAACAGCAATAAAAATCGTATCATTACTAATTCTTTGAACCTGCCCCATTACTATAGAGCCTTGTTTCTCAATAAAATTATCATAAATGATATTTCTTTCCATTTCTCTAATTTTTTGAACAACCAACTGCTTAGCAGTTTGAGCAGCAATTCTAGAAAAGTCTTCTGTTTTTAGGTGGTACTCAATAATGTCGCCTATTTCATAGCTCTCATGAAGCTCTCTTGCTTCTTCTAGAGACACCTCAACATTTTCATCTAATACTTCTTCCACAACATATTTTCTTTTGAAAATAACAACGTTTCCAGTATCTTTATCAAATCTTACAGCGATATCTTGCTCTTTGTTATAATTCTTTTTGTATGAAGATGAAAGTGCTGCTTCCAAAGCTTCAATAATGCCTTCTTTCGAAATACCTTTTTCTTCTTCCAATTGAGTAAGTGCGTCTAAGAAATTCACGCCTAATTCCTCTTTCTTTTTCATTTTTCCCTCCTAAAAAACTATTGCTAATTTGCATTTTGCCACTTGGCTCATTTTTATTTCAACTACTTTTTCGTCTTTTTCTATTCTGATTGAATCTGCATCTGCATTTATAAGTTTGCCTTCAATCTTTTTATTATTTTCTATTGCTTCATACAATTTTATTTCTACCATATGCCCAATAAATCTTTGGTAATGTTCTAATGTAAAAAGTTCTCTATCAATTCCCGGAGACGAAACTTCCAAATAATAATTTTGAGTTATTGGATCATCTTCATCTAAAGTCTGGCTGACAAACCTGCTAACCTTTTCACAATCATCCATTGATATTCCTTCACCATCTACCCTATCAATGTAGACTCTTAGGAACCAGTCTTTACCCTCTTTCGCAAACTCCACATTGTAAAGTTCATATCCTTCTTCTTGCAAAAATTTTTTTGAAACTCTCTGCAAGTAATCTTTAATCTTCTCTTTCGCCATATTTTCTTCCTTAAAAAACATAAAAGAGTGGTCACCCACTCTTTAGTAATATCTCTATACTCTAAAAGAATATCATATTTCCCCACAAAGTGCAATAGTTTTTCAAATATTTCACCTACTTTCCCCTTTATTTCAAGAATAAGAATTGCTGAAATAATCAAAGATTATGAATATGAAGATTCCTCTCGAAATATATGCGGAAAAACAAAATTTAACTGTAGTGTATTCTGATATAACCATTTATTTAAGTTCACTCTCTTCTTGAAAAACTAGCCTTTCTTAAACTTATATTTCAACTTAGAAAAATCCAGTTCCATTACAAACAAGCATGATAGCAGTATAGCGGCCCCTATATACGCTCTAATGGTTAATATTTCTCCCGCAAAAACAAATGCAGCTACCCCTGCAAAAACAGGTTCTGTAGAAAATATAACCCCAACTCTAACAGGCGTAGTATATTTTTGAGCCACGCTTTGGGCTATAAATGATACCCCTGTGCAGAAAATTGCCAAAAATACTATAGACCCCAATACCGAAGGGCTAGTTGGCATTGCAAGATCACCTAAAAAAATTGTGATAACCAAAAAATAAAATCCGGTAAATCCTAGTTGCATAACCCCTAAGTGATAAGGATTTATCTTTGGGTTTTTTACAGCAGTATCCACTGTCAATATCATAATGGCATAACACAATGAAGCTCCAATAGCTAGTAAATCTCCAGAGGCAACTGTGAATTCATCTGTTATACTCAGCAAAGCTATTCCAATTAGAGCCATAACCACTACTACCTTCATTTGCATTGTAAGTTTTGTCTTTTTAAATACTCTCCCCAAAAGCGGTGTAAAAACAACTGCAAGTGCGCATAGAAATCCAGTATTAGATAAACTGGTGTATAATACTGCTGTAGTAGCACCAATATATACTCCAGATAAAGCTAAACCAATTATAGCTGCCATTATAACTGTTTCTTTTGTAAGGCCCGTTAGCCATTTAAAGGAAAAAACAACAGCCAAAAAAAACGCACCTAAAAATCTATATGTGTTCAACATAAAAGCACTTACTTCTGTCAAGCTAACATCCATTAAAAAGTATGACATTCCCCATAACAACGAAACCAATAAGAGGCTTAAGTCTGCTCGAAGTTGTGTATTCATTTTTTCTCCAATCTGCTCAGTTCTAGCCTATGCCATAGCAATAAACATTTCTAAGGCATAGTTTGCATCAATCTTCCCTGATTTAATGTTATAGTTGCATGAATATATTTGTTTAAGCATTTTTTTTAATCTTTCTTTCGAAAATCCATCCACAAACCGATATGCCTTTTGAATAGGGTATTTATTCTTTTTCAAAACCTTTACCATTTGGTCAATTGAAGCCCTTTCTTCTTTCATTTCTTTTACCATCAAAAGTAGTTCTACCTGATATGCAATTGAAGCAATTAGCCTAAAAGCATTTTCTCCCGACAAAATAATATCTCTCGCTCTCCTAAAAGCCTCTTCTTTATTCCCGATACTAATTGTGTCCAATAATGCAAAAGAATTATTTTCAAGCGATTCAGATAAAACTTCTAGAATTTCTTCTTTCTTTACTGACCCTTGCCCAATGTCTACTATCTTATTTATATCATTTATTAGATTATACAATGTATAGTCACTATCTTTATTAAGATAATTACTCTCATTAATTAAAAACTCCACTCCGCCGTTTGAAATTTCTCTATCTGATTCATTAAATCTCTGCCCTATGAAATTTTTCAAGGTGCTCCTATCTAATTCATTAAATTTAAATACTTCTCCATTTTTTTCTATATATTTAAATATTTTTTTATCATATATTTTTTTTTCATCATCTGTTTTTGAATCCACTTCGAGCACAAAGACCACTATAGTCTCCTTCCCTATTGCGCCAAGTATTCTTTCAATTTCTTCTTCGCTTTTCTGACTTTCTTTACTTTGAAGATAATTTCTAACTATAATCAACCGCTGTTTAGAAAACATAGAAACAGTTTGAGAAATATCAACAATCATCTCTATCTCTTTATCTAAGCAATCAACTTCCGAAATATCCAAAGCAGCAAAAGGAAGTTCAATGTATTTTTTTTTCAATAAGTCGAGAGCCCATTTAATCAAGTACCCTTCCTTCCCCGAGACAGCCATTAACTGTGCTGAATTTTCTTCATTCATAAACTTTTGAAATAATATATATCCATGTTCTTCATTACTATACGCCATTAGTTACTAACACCTCTCCATTATTATAAAAGCTAATCGCTCCATCTTCATCATTCCTATAAACAATTATACCTTTTTTTAGACATAATTCAATAACCCTATCAGCAGGATGACCATAGCCATTTTCCCCAACCTGTATAACTGCAATCCTAGGGTTCACTTTTTCTACGAAAGGTTCTGATGTACCAGTTTTACTTCCATGATGTGGAATTTTAAGAATATGGCTTTTTATATCATGCTCAGCAATTAAGATTTTTTCCATATCCTCATCTATATCTCCAGTCAACAGCATTCTTTCTCCTTCATAGTCAAACATTGTAATTAAGCTATTATTATTTTCATTTTCTGATAGACTTCCAGCAGGTGGTCCAAGAACCTTAAAATTCAATCCCTTTTCTATATCAATCTTATCTCCCTCTGACAAATAAATCACTTCAGTATTTTCATTTATTTTTTTATAACTTTCATTCCCCTTGTCTACCTCCTCATAAACTGCTACTTTCTCAATCACACCCTCTTCTGCTAAGGAAACTATTCCACCTACATGGTCAGTATCTAAATGCGACACAATAGCAAGGTCAATTTTTCCCACACCATTTTTCAAAAGATATGGAAGAACCGTTTTTCGTCCCACATCATAATTTAAAGATCCACCTCCATCAATTAAAATATTTTTTCCTGACGGAGATTTAATATGTATACAATCGCCTTGTCCCACATCTACAAACACGTATTTTATATCTTTGTAATTATCCGTCATTGCATTGCCAATAAAAAAGCTAATCAATAGAAACCCTACCATTAGAGCTACAAGCTTTTTATACTCTTTTCTCACTCTTCGAATCAATCCCCATTCACAGAAGAAAAGAAATGTAGTTAAGTAGAAAAAAATCACAGCCCACAGCGGAGGACTAACTAACGTAATAGAAGTAATTCCTTCTACATAGAGAATTTCATTTACCTCTATCATAGCTTTACCTACCACTTCTAGAAACGCTGAAATTATAGCAAATAGTTGATAACTAAGCATTGAGGCGATAAAACAAATCATTCCTAGTGGAACTCCAACAGATGCTAGAAAGACAATGGGAATATTAGCAATAATTGAAATTAATGAAACATAATTGAATGTATATGCAACAAAAGGAATCATAGACAATTGAAGGAAAACAACTGGAGCCATAGCGTCAATCCATCTATCCTTTTCTCTTCTCTTTCCAAGTTCAATAAACAAAGAAAGTAATGTTGTTGCCCCAAAAGACAGTTGGAAGCCTAACGAAAACAGTTCCAGCGGGTTAACGAATAAAATTATCAGACCTGAAAAAGCTGTCGCTGTAAGCATGTCATATCTATAAAATCGGATAGAAGCAAAAACATGAATGCCTATCATTACTATCGCCCTAACTACAGATGGGGTAAAGTCAGCTAAATAACCATAAGAAATTAATGCCATAAAAATAATTACACAAGTAGATTTTTTCCTTACACTACCGAAGACGAGGACACAAAACCCATAAATCATGGAAATATGAAGTCCGCTTACAGCTAATATATGAATTACACCATTTTCTTGAAATTTTTCAAGGCTTTCCTCATCAATACCGTTTTTATCCCCAAAAAGCAGCGCCCTTATTATACCCGCTTCTTCAGTTCCAACTCTATTTTCTAACATTAAGAGAAAATCATTTTTTTTCTCATAAAGAAATCCTCTAATGCCACTGGCATCATTTAGAATAATAATGTCACTTGCGCTATCCACTTCCATTATAGCCGATATTCCTTCTGTCTTAAGATAAAGGGCATAATTAAATGTATTTGGATTTCGCTTCCCAGTAGGAAGTTCTATTTTGCCAATAACTTTAATATTTTTTCCTACCATTTTTTCCGGGTTTGAAATATTGCTATATGTATTTACTAACACTTTTCCATTAACAAAGCTACTTTCCGGGCTTGTTTCAATTACCTTTAATATAAATTGATATCTTGTAACAGTTTCATATTCTTTTATATCAAGGGTTTGAACTTCTCCTATTATTGCAACTTTCAAATCTGAAATATCTTCAATTTGCTTTTGGGAAATCGACAGTTTTTCATCTGCAATAAAATAAAATGCTACTCCCAAAATAAAGAAAAGAATTATTATTATAATGTATTTTTGTGGACTCCTTGTTTTCGAAATCTTATGTTCAAAAGAGCTAACGAAATTATGGTCACATTCAAAAGGACTAAACTTTTTCGTGCTAGAAAAACCTCTTTTTTCTTTTTTATTAAAGTAACCATTATTACATTGGCTGCCGTAATTATAAGATTTGCAATTACACCTAGCCTCCCCTGCTTTAGGAAAATTCCTTTCTATAAAATAGGAACGTGTAGTCCTATTCCAATTATAAAACTTCCTAATAATTTTATGAACAGCAATAGTCACCGCTAACAAAATTCCAATTATGCCAACAATTTTAAGATAACCAAAAAAATCACTTATGCCGTTTTTATTAAGTATGTACCCAATCCAAACTCCAGCTATATAGCCGGCTACAATTCCTACCAACGGTCGTCTCATAACTACTCCTAAACTGGGGGCTTTAGGAAATATTTTTTGATTTTATATTGCTTTTATTAGTATTTCTGTTATACTCTTAAAAGATTCAAAAGAAAAACCACAGCAAAATTTCACTGGTAATTTTTACCATATTATACCATAAAAAAAATATTAGTAAAATTGTTTTTTTCTCTTGACACACTACATTTTGTTGTAGTATAATAACTATTGTCGCTAATGACATACTTACGTTCCAAGGTAGCTCAATGGTGGAGCACTCGGCTGTTAACCGATAGGCTGCGG
>CAYJHC010000048.1:0-14745 GCA_964370075.1 uncultured Oscillospiraceae bacterium
CTGTCTTCAAAATTAATTTTTTCTTTTGCCATTTTCATACCTCATATTCATTAATATTTTTAATTTACCTATTTTTCGAAAACAAAATCTAATTTCATTATTTATCATTTCAATTTATTTTTCGAAGTCATAATTAAATTTTATTGTTTATGTTACAACTTTTTCTTTTCAGTTGTAAACGTTTTTTTATTATTTATAATTCCAATTTACTTCCCAACATAATGCCATAAACTTGCCTTAATCCACATCATGGTTATCAAATGCTAATATGATTAACCTGTCAATTAGCTCTTTCATAGGGAGTCCATCTGCTTCCCATAACTTTGGATACATACTTATGGTTGTAAATCCAGGGAGTGTATTAATTTCATTAAAAATAACTTCATCAGTGCCTTCCCTAACGAAAAAGTCCACCCTAGCCAACCCATTACATCCTAAAGCCTTAAAGATTTTTTTACTATTTTCTTGTAGCTCTTCAACCACTTCCTCAGATAAGTCATCTGCAATTCGAGTCTGTTCAGTATCAATTAAATATTTAGACTCATAATCATAATACTCATGAACTGGCATTATTTCACCTATCGGAGAGGCCAAAGGCTTTCTATTTCCTAATACTGCGACCTCTACTTCTCTCCCAATAATTGTCTCTTCCACAATAATCTTATGATCTTCCTCAGCTGCAGTTTTTATACCCTCAAACAATTGATTCAAATCTCCAACTTTGGATATTCCTACAGAGGAACCTGCATTAGCTGGCTTTACAAATAAAGGATATTCTCCTTGGAAATAGTCTTCTATTTCCTTTAGCCTTTTCCCCATGTTCTCAATAATATCATATCGATCCGTAGCAAAGTACTTTGCCTGTCTAATTCCAATTTTGTCCGCGAACATTTTAGTAACAGCCTTGTCCATAGCTGCAGCCGACGCCATTACCCCTGAACCTACATAGGGAATCCCTGCTATTTCTAATAATCCTTGAAGTGTTCCATCCTCACCAAACTTTCCATGAATGATTGGAAAGACACAGTCAATTTTGAGCGTTTCTTTACCTTCTACTATTAGACACTTCCCATTTCTTTCTGGCGAAAGAACAGCGGCCTTTATTTTATCTTCTTTTTCCCATTGTCCTTTTGAAATTTCATCTGACGTTGCTTCCGTTAAGAACCACTGGCCTTCCTTAGTTACACCAAGGGTGAGTAAATCATATACCTCTTTATCTATATTTTTTGCTATTGAAGCGGCCGATTTACACGAAACTTCATGCTCAGAGGATGTCCCTCCAAAAATCAACAGTATTGTTTTCTTCATTAAACACTATCCTATTCTTACTTACACATACTTTAGCATTTTTTAAATTATACTTCATTTTCATTTAAATATAGTTTGGCGGATTAAATCTTAAAAATCACCTAACTATTACAATAACGACTTTAAATTATATGCTACTATTCTCTCTGTAATTCCAACTCTGCTCATTACTATAATCTAGCCTTAATAAAGTCCTGTAGAGTATATTATTTCATTATCAATCTGGTTTACTGTTTCTGATGGCGTATAATCTGTCTGACCAAACATTTCTTCATGTAGTCTAATTACATTTTCATATAAGGTTCTTGGTACAACTGTAGAAGCTCCATCATAAATTGTCGTATCAGTTAAATACTCTCCGTTTTCAACTTCTAAATAAGGCCATCCCATACTGGTACCAGACTCATATCTAAATAAATCAAACCCTAAGCTTAGCATTTCTTCCCTATCTAGGCTAGTAACTAAATCATCAGCTGCATCGTTAGCCACCGTATTAAGAGTAATAGGATTTGTTTTAAATGCTTTCCTAATTGTAGCCTCAACTAGCACTCTCATCCTTTCGGTTCTTTCAAAGTCAGCATTTCCAACCATCCTAATCCTAGCATAGGTAACAGCTTGAACACCATTTAAAGTTTGAACCCCTGGGGCTATTATTTGATCCGTTGGCCCCCCAATATTACTTGCTGTATCATAGATATATTTATTCATTTCATCTATTTCATAGTCTTTGATTTCAATTTCAACTCCACCTAGGCCATCAATTACCTGTGCAACAACTTCCCAATTAAGTTCTACCACTTCATCTATATTCAGGTCCATATTCTTATTTAAGGCCTTAACGGTTTTTTGAATTCCACCTTCTGTATTGGCAGCATTTACTTTACTTAAATATGTTTCTCCTTCTTCTGTTTCTATTTCCATTAAGGTATCTCTATAAACAGAGATAAGTCTATATTCTTTATTCTCCTTATCTAAGCTTAAAATCATTATAGCATCTGTTCTTGTATTCTCGTAACTTTCGCCAGGCCTAGCATCTACTCCCGCAATTAGTATATTTTCATAATTATCTAAGTTCAGAGAAGCTTCTGCTGAAATTCCAAGATCAGAGCCAAGGTCTAGTGTATCCACCTTCCCCAAGAGAATCCAAACATATACCCCTAAGGCACTGGCTAGCAATATAAGAATAAAAATCAAGCTAAAAATGAATCTAAAAAATTTCCGCGCAAAAGATTTTTTCTTTCTTGACTTCCGATACCTTCTCTGTTCCTTCTTAGATAACTGGTAATACTCTTCCTTCGTAATTTTATCACTTTGTCTTTTCCCCTTTTTTTTGTTAACCTTTTTGCTTCTTCTTTTTTCTTGAGGGTTATAGGCTATTTCGGGGTCTTGTTTCTTTTCTTCATCGTTTCCATCCTGCAACCATTTTCTAATAGCTGCATTATGCTCATCTTCGTATAATCGACGATTGTCATAGTTATTGGCATTATAGTTATCATTGTTGCTACTATTTCTAGCTCTTTCCAACCTAGCCCTTTCAGCCTGCTCTTCTTGTTCCTTTTTTTCCCAATATGCTGATTTTCCTCTAAACTTGTCCGCCACCATTTTCTCCTATTTCTTGCATTTTAATAATTAACAAATAAGTTTGAAATCATTTATAATTCATCAATAAATTTCTTTGTAGTCATCTCTATATTTTCTTTACCAAAAATAGCCGATCCTGCCACAATCATATCTGCCCCTTTTTCAACTACTTGGTTAACATTATCTATGGTAATTCCACCATCAACCTCAATTTCAAAGTTGAAGTTTTTTTCTTCTCTTATTTTTTTCAGCATAGGAATTTTGTCTATAGACTCCCAAATTATTTTCTGACCACCAAATCCTGGGTACACCGACATCACTAAAACCAAGTCAACCTGTCCTAAGAACTCAGTAATTTGATCAACTTTAGTATCAGGATTAATTGATATTCCAACTTTTACTCCCAAATCTTTAATTGTTTTTATAACGCCTTCAAGGTCAGGGCAAGCTTCATAATGCACTGTAATATATTCAGTTTGGTCTGTTACAAAATCCTTGGCATATACTTCTGGGTTTTCTATCATCAAGTGTACATCAAATGGAAGATTTGTCTTGCCTAGTAAGCCTTTCATAACTGTACTGCCAAAACTTATATTGGGAACGAAATGTCCATCCATTACATCCACATGTATAATATGAGCTCCACCTTTTTCAATTTGTGAAACATCTTCCCCTAGTTTTCCAAAGTCTGCCGATAAAATCGATGGAGCTAGTCTTTTCATTTTTTCTCCTTGTTTCTAATTTGTTCATTCTGCTTCTCTAGCAGTTTATATAATTTCTTATAATTTTCATATCTAATTTCTGATATTTTCTTTAACTGAACCTGTTTAATTACTTGGCAGTTAGGTTCAGCAATATGATTGCAATTTTTGTATTTGCACTCTTCCTTCTCCCTTTCAATTTCAGGAAAATAATCTTGCAAATCTTCTTTCTCTATATCTTGGAGTTCAAAAGAAGTAAACCCTGGAGTATCAAACACATACCTTTTTTGATCTAATGAAAAAATTTCCACATGTCTAGTAGTATGCTTTCCCCTTTTTGTTTTGTCGCTAATCTGACCAACTTCAGCACTGTCTATTTCAAGAAGTTTATTTAGAATAGTCGATTTCCCCACACCAGAAGGGCCAGCCAAAACTATATTTCCTTTTGGCAAAGCCTTTCTAAGTGTTTCAATTCCTTCATTACATTTAGCAGATAATTTAATTACCGGATAAATTTCCCCATAAATTTCATCTACAATGCTAGCCTTTTTTAATAACTCTATTTTATTAACGCAAATTATTGGTTTAATATGGTTTTTTTCCGCCATAACCAAAAACTTATCTAAGACCTCTACATTTACCTTAGGTTCCTTTTCGGACACCACTACAACCATGGTATCAACATTTGCTACTGGAGGCCTTATAAATGAGTTTTTTCTTTCATAAATCGTAGTTAGGGTAAAGTGATTATTCTCACCCTCTTTGATACCTACTGAATCACCGACTATAGGACTGATTCCTTCTTTTTTAAACAGGCCTTTTGCCTTGCACTCAATTACTTCCCCATCTTTAGTTAATCCATAGTAAAAGCCTCCAATGCCTTTTACTAGCAAGCATTCTTTTTCACACATAATCTACTTAACTATTCTGTTGGTTCTGGCTCAGGTGTCGGCTCAGGTGACCCACTACTAACTCTTATATCAATAGCAGTCCCCTTTTCAAGCTTTGTATTTGCATCATACTGCTGCCAAATTACTTTTCCTGCTGAATAAGTAGAACTAGTTTCTTCAGAAATATCTCCTACTACAAATCCTGCAGCTATAATAGCTTGTTCTGCACTTGCCTGACTCTTCCCAATTAGATATGGCACCGAACTTTCCTCTACACCTTTTCCATCACTTATAACAATACTAATTGTAGATCCCATGTCTACTGTTGTCCCCCCTGGCGGAGTTTGCTGAATAACCTCGCCTTCAGGCTCTGTACTTGTTGTGGTTGTAACTGTTCCAAGTTTAAACCCGCTATCCTCAATGGTTTTTATTGCCTCATCTTCATCCATTCCTAACAAGTTAGGTGCTGATCCCTCTTCAGTTCCTTTACTAATATTTACAGTTACTGTGCTTTCCTCTTTAATACTTTCTCCAACATCAGGATTTTGATCTGCGATTAAGCCCTCTTCAAACTCATCACTATATACTTCTTCCCCTTCTGCAATTAGTAAATTCACCTCTGCAAGTTTAGCTTCAGCTTCTTCATATGTTAAGCCTTTTACATTTGGGACTTCTACATTACTTCCCCCAAAAAGTCCTGTAGCCAAAGCAAATATCACAAAAATAATTGCCAATGCTCCTACAGAAATTCCTGAAATTAATGCGATTTTTTTCTTCTTACTCGATTTCTTTGGAGAGTCTTCTATTTCATCATACTCATCATCTTCTTCAACACCATTAAATTTAATTTTGTTTTCTGAAATGGAGTCTCCTACGACTCTCCCCACCACATCGATATTCTTGAATTCTTTTGTCATCTCTTCTACCGATTCAAATCTATCATTAGGTTGCTTCGAAGTGGCCTTCGTAACAATATATTCTAGCCTTGGCGGAATCCCTGCTATCAAATCTGATGGTGAAGGCATTTCGTTATTAATATGCATTAGCGCCACTGATACTGGATTTTCTCCATCAAAAGGTATTTTTCCAGTTAACATTTCATACATTACTATTCCCAAAGAATATATATCTGACTTTTCGTCAACAAATCCTCCTCTTGCTTGTTCTGGTGAAAAATAATGAACTGACCCCATTATATTGTCACTTGTGCTTGTAGTCACTGTAGCCGATGTTACAGCTTTTGCAATTCCAAAGTCCGTAAGCTTTGCAACTCCTTCTTCTGTAACCATAATATTATGAGGCTTAACATCTCTATGAACTATGCCTCTCTTATGGGCAACAGCCAAACCTGCGGCAATTTGGCTAGCTAGATTTACAACCTGTTTATATGGCATTGGTGCTGAATTATAAATCATCTCACTTAATGTAGTGCCTTCAATTAATTCCATTACTATGTAATTAATGTTTCCTTCTCTACCAACGTCATAAACACTAACTATGTTTGGATGATTTAAGCTTGCAGCTGCATGGGATTCTTTTCTGAAGCTCTCAATAAATTTTGCATCCTTTGTGAATTCTGGTTTTAAAATTTTAACAGCAACAAAACGATTTAGCAGTTTATCTTTAGCTTTGTAAACTACTGCCATTCCCCCATCACCAATTTTTTCAAGAAGCTCATATCTTCCTGCAATTATTCTAGTACTCACTGCTTTCCTCCTATATTTTCACACATACTACAGTAATATTGTCATTCCCACCAGCTCTATTAGCCTCTTCAACTAATTCTTCAGCCAAGTTCGACATACTATCATTTTCTTCAATTAGTTTAACCATTACATCTTCGCTAACTTCATCATAAAGCCCATCTGTACAAAGTATGATTACATCTTCTTCTTCAATGTCCACAATAAACAAATCCGGCTCTACATCAACATCTGCACCTATAGCCCGTGTGATCATATGCCCGCCTTCATGGTTAACACCTTCTTCTTCTGTAATCACACCCATTTTAACTAGTGAATTAACATAGCTATGGTCTTCTGTAATCTGCGCTAGCTGGTTATTCTTATAGATATATGCTCTACTATCTCCTACGTTGAAAATATATCCCCTAGACCCTTTAAAGGCTAAGACTACCAAAGTAGTAGCCATTCCCTTTAGCTTAATGTTTTCTTCTCCCATCTTAACTATTTTTTCATTAGCACTTTCGATATAGGTTAGAACCTGCTTAGCAACCTCACCATCTGTGTTTAAGGTATTTATAGGGTTTTCTTTAATCAATTCTGCAATATGTGTAACTGCAACTTTACTTGCTACCTCTCCAGAGTTACTTCCCCCAACACCATCTGCAACTACATAAACATCTTCTTTAGGCATTACAAACAGTGCATCTTCATTTTTACTTCTTCTTAATCCTGTGTTGCTCTTAAATCCTAAGCTTACCATTCATTCCGATCCTTTCTACATTTTTCATGTACAACTTTAGTTAAGTTATGCTATTATCTCTTTTCATCTTACAGATGTAGAAGCCATCTACTCCATCAGAACTCGGACAGTAAAGCTTTTCTTCCAGTATTTCAAATTGCTTGTTTTTGCTTACAAACGCTTTAATTACATCTTCATTTTCATGTTTATTTATAGTGCAAGTTGAGTAAAGCAGTTCTCCGCCCTTCTTAACATATTTTGAAGCTGCCGAAAGTATCGCTAATTGCGTTGCAGGTAATCTTTTTAACTCTTCCGTGTACTTCTTGTATTTTATTTCTGGCTTTCTTCTTATCACTCCAAGCCCTGAGCAAGGAACATCTGCCAATACTTTATCCGCCTTATCTATTAAAGTGGAGTCAACTCTCGTGCTGTCCCAACCCCTTGTTTTTATATTTCTAAGACCTAGCCTATCTGCTTCTTTATTAACTATTTCAACTTTTCTCTTATAAATATCTTGCGCTAATATTTCTCCACGATTTCCCATCAACTCAGCCATTGCCAAAGTTTTCCCTCCTGGAGCAGCACACACATCAATTACAAAGTCCGTTGACTTAGGGCTAAGCATCTGCCCAACCATTTGTGAAGCCTCATCTTGAATAGAGAAAAGACCTGCCTTATATAAGTCGCTTTTAATAATCTCCGCGCCTTCTACGTGTAATGCGTTTGTTGCAATTTTACCCTCTGTTATTTTATATTCCCTTTGCTCTAATTCTCGTTTTAAATCTTTTCTTCTTGCCCTTGTTTCGTTAACTCGGATTGTTACATCGGTTGGCTCCATAGTTGCAGACAGCATTTCTTCAACCTTTTCAACAGAGTAAGTTTCTAACCAAAGTTCAATTATCCATGGTTCGCAAGAGTATTTTACTTTTAGGTATTCCATCTCATCTACGCTACGATCGGGGATTTTTATTTCATATCTATCCCTAGTAAAGTTTCTAAGAACTGCATTTACAAAATTCGCTTTACCCTTTGCAAAGGCCTTAGCTAATTTTACGCTTTCGTTTATAGCAGCATACTCAGGAACAGAATGCATTTCTATAATTTGGTAAATACCCATGCGCAAAATAGTAAGCTCTGATTTTTTCATATCTTTTATTCCATTATCAGCAAGATTATCAATTATATAATCTAGAAAATATTTTTTCTCCAATACTCCATATACTAATTTTCTAACAAAGCCTTGCGCATTAGGCTTATTCATAATTATCCTGTGGTTTAGGGCTATATTTGAGTAAGCCTGTTTTGTCTCCACATCCATTAATACTTGATATGCGGTTTTTCTATTCTTATCCATCTTTTTCTCCTTCACCTACATTAACAGTAGACCTTCATCTATTCTATTTCCTACAATATAATCCTTTACAGCCATTTTTTTCTTCCCTGGAAATTGAATTTCTTTAATAGCAACAAGCTTGTCTTTTGTTGCAACAACTAGGCCTTCTTTATCAACTCTAACAATCTTTCCTGGTTCTATTCCTACGCCGTCTTCTGTGAGTACCTCTGGTGAAAATAATTTAACTTTTTCTCCTTTATACATACTGAAAGCTCCTGGCATTGGTGTCATTCCTCTTATATGATTATCAACTTCTATAGCAGTTTTCGCAAAGTCCACTCTACCTTCTTCTTTAAATATCATTGCTGCATAAGTTGACTCATCATCATTTTGTTTTTCTTTTTCTCTTAACAGATTATCAATATTCTCTAAGGCTTCAACAATTAGCTCTCCGCCTATAAGGCTTAGCTTTTCGAAAAGCTCTCCTGTGCTCTCTCTACTTATTTCAACTTCCTTTTTTAGAAGCATATCTCCAGTATCTAAACCTTCTCCCATTTCCATTATGGTTATGCCTGTTTTCTTATGCCCTTCTAAAATTGCTCTTTGTATTGGTGCAGCTCCTCTAAGTTTCGGAAGAAGCGAGCCATGAACATTAATGCAAGCCTTCTGAGGTGTTTCTAAAATTTCCTTAGGCAAGATTTTGCCATAAGCTACTACTACAATTACATCTGGATTATACTCTCTTAGTTCTTCTAAAAATTCCATATTCCCTTTTACCTTTTGCGGTTGTGAAACCTTTAGTCCAAGTTCCAAGGCTTTCTCTTTTACCTTTGTATGTTTTAGTTTTTTCCCCCTATCTCTGGCTGTATCTGGTTGGGTAACAACAATCCCTACTTCATGTCCTGCTTTGTAAATACTTTCAAGACTAGGAACTGCAAAATCTGGAGTGCCCATAAAAACAATTTTCATTACTCTGCAAACTCCTCTTCCTTGCCATAGACTTTAGCCTTATCTTTATAAAGAATTCCTTCTAAGTGATCCATCTCATGGCATACCACCACAGCAGGGAACCCTTCGAAGATGTATTCTTTAACTACTCCTTCTCTATTTAAACCTCTAATCCTTACCTTTTCAGGTCTTTCCACGAGACCTAAGTTCCCCGGTAGACTTAGGCAGCCTTCAGTTCCTTCCTGGCTTCCTTCTTCTTCTAAGATTTCCGGATTAATAAATTCATAATATGTGTCTGCCTGATCAGGGTCATAATGTACAATTATCACCTTTCTCAAAACTCCAACCTGAGGAGCAGCAATCCCTACCCCATTTGCAGAGTTCATAGTGTCTCTCATATCATCAAGTAATTCAATTATTCTTGGAGTAATTTCAGTTACTTCTTTTGATTTTTTTCGTAAAACTTCATCACCTTCTACGAATATATTTCTTGTTGCCATTTTTTATCCCCTTAATGTATTATACGGATTTGTATCAATTGATATTTGCAAATCCTTCTTAACTAATTCCCTATCATTTTTACTTTCAACAAAACTGTTTCTAAGAGCATTGAAAGCTCTTATATATTTAGCTTTCTCTTCCCTAGGAGTTCTAACTATTATTTGATATTTATATATTTTTTTATCTAAGCTAATCATTTCTGCAGGATCAAAAACATTTTTTTTCGCTTCATCTCCCAGCATCTTTACTAAGGCTATTTTGGATTCATCTGCATTGTATTTTGAAAAGCCATCATCATTACTAGAAATAACAATTTGAACAATGTCTGAAAATGGTGGGTAGCATAAAAACTCTCTGAGCCCTATCTCCTTTTGGTAAAACCCTTCATAGTCCTGACTTGCACCACAGCTAATTGCATAGTGGTCTGGGTTAAATGTCTGTAAAGCAACTCTACCTTTCTCATTTCCTCTACCAGCCCTACCTGCCGCTTGAGTTACAAGTTGAAAACATCTTTCTGAAGCTCTATAATCTGGTATGTTTAAAGCCAAATCTGCAGATAATACTCCAACCAAACCTACATTGTGAAAATCCAATCCTTTAGCAACTATCTGTGTTCCCATCAATATATGGATTTTTCCCTTCCCAAAGTTCTTAAGAGTTTTTTCTAAAAAACCAGCCTTCTTACTCGTGTCTAGGTCTAACCTTTCTACTACCTTATCTGGAAAAAGAGTCTCCACCTCTTCCATAACCTTTTCTGTTCCAAATCCCCTTTGTACTATGCCTTCTTCTTTACAATTAGGGCATAAAATTGTAGCTTCACCCTTTGTTCCACAGTAATGGCAATCAAAACTATTTGTATCTTTGTGGTAAGTTAATGTAACCTCGCAATCTTTACACTTCATAATATGGTCACAGTACTTGCATGTAATGTATGTGGCATATCCTCTTCTATTAAGAAAAAGAATAATTTGTTTATTGTTTTTTAAAGTTTCATCCATCTGAGCATATAATCTTCGACTTAGGGATGTTTTATTGCCTTCTTTTAATTCATCACTAATATCTATTATTTCAACATAAGGAAGCTCTACTTTATTATATCTTTCCCTCATGGGCAGATACTTATATATACCTTCTTGTGCCCGCTGATATGTAACAATCGAAGGGGTTGCACTTCCCATTATTACACTTCCATCAAAAGCCTTTGCTCTGATAATGGCAACCTCTATAGTTTCATACCTTGGAGTCTTGTCTGACTTGTATGTTGATTCGTGTTCTTCATCTAATATAATCAATCCGATATTTGTAAGTGGAGCGAATATTGCTGACCTGGCTCCAATAACAACTTTTACCTGCCCACTTCTAATATTTTCCCACTGCTTATATCTTTGCTTTTGAGTTAATCTACTATGTAAAACTGCAATATTTTCTTTTCCAAAGCATTTAACGAATCTATCAATTATTTGCTTAGTTAATGCTATTTCAGGAACAAGCATGATGGCCGTTTTACTAGAATCGTTTTTAATCAGCTCTTCAATAGCACTTATGTATACCTGAGTTTTGCCACTGCCTGTTACTCCATGAATTAAAAAGAGTTCTTGCTTTTCTTTTTTTATGGCTTTTTTTATTTCCTCTAAAGTCTTACACTGTTCTTTTGTTAATTCTTCTATTTCTTTATGGGGTACGACTTCCTCTTTGTGAATATCTGCTAATTCTCTCTGAGGAGGCTTTCCTGAAGGAATAAATAAGTTTAAACACTCAAAAAATCTGCAGTAATATCTTCCCTTCATCCATCTAGCTGTATTAACAATCTCCTCAGTTAAAGAAATGTCCGTAGCTTCAATTACAGTCTTAAGTTTTATAGAAGACTCTTCTTTTTGTCCGTCACCTCGTATTACTTCAACAATACAAGCTCTAATTTCTCTATTTCCTCTCCCAAAAGGTATTTTGACAACATTTCCAACCTTTGCAATCGCAGTTGGGCATAGGTAGGTATACTCTATATCTGTTTGGTCTGCTTTATTGTCGATTACAACCTTTACTTTTTCCATTATATAAGTTTCCTACTATTCCTTCCATGTGAGTATTCGCAACCACAATAATGTTGCCTATATATTCCAATTTCCTTTGAAATCTCTATAGATCTTTGATAACCTGCTTTTTTCTTGAAATTTTCTTCAAGAAAAGTTAATTTCAATTCTTTTCCAATTTCTCTGCCAACACTATTAATTATCTCAGCATTTTTCATTGGGCTTACTGTTAAAGTTGTAGTAAAGCAGTCAAAATTGTTTAACTTTCCTGTCTGCCCAGTTTTTAGTAATCTAAATTTGAAGCACTCTTCACATCGCCCTCCTCCTTCAGGAGAAGGTTCCTCTTCTTCGCAAACCTCATAAAAATCTTCTACACTCTGCGCCTCAACAATAAGTTTAATTTCAACTTCTAATTTCTTTTCCATCCACTCAATGACTTCTCTTTGTGCTTTCACCCTTTTTTCAAACTCTTCCACATCTGTAATGTTTGGGTTATAAAAAAATACAGTCACAGTATATTCTTCTATCAGTCTCTCTAAAACAGAAGTGCTGCAAGGGCCACAGCAGCTATGAAGAAGTAAAGTTTTCTTGTTTTTTCCTATCATGACCTATTTCACTCTCCTGTTTATTCCAAATTTATTTTAATCTTTTATTTATCTCTTCTTAATTTTTTAAGCGCACAAAAAATAAATTCACCTACTAAATAGTTTACCATAATTACAATAGATTTTCCATGAAATAGGTGTAAATACTAGGGAAATTGTGTGAACTTTAAGCAAAATTTTGTGAACCTAGGCAAATTCTATACAAATATATAAGGCTATTTCTACGCTAGTTGTAGTTGTTGAAATTTCATATAAAATATTGGCCCCCTTTGATAGCTTCTTAGTCCTTAAATAGCTTACAAATGCCAAGTCAGTTTTATCTCATAAACAAGATAGTTAGAATATTTATAGTTAAAATTTTCAAAAAATTTCATACTTCATTGACCTTTTATATTCTTCTCTATATAATTTTGATATGCATGCAAATAATATACTTAATTTTATTTACACATAGGAATTGTTGTTATAAAAATCATAAGAAATGAGATTGAATTAATGGAAAGCACTACAGATATAAGAAGAATACATACAGTTAATAACTATTTAAAAGACTATTTTGGGCATAAAGTCATCAAACTATCTTTAGATGGAGGATTTACTTGTCCCAACAGAGATGGACTAAAAGGATATGATGGTTGTGCATTCTGTTCTTCTAGCGGTTCAGGAGAAATGTCTAGTACAATCCAGGCTATCAACGAGTTTGAAAAAAGCCTTGATCAGCAAATTGAACTTCTATCTCCTAAGTGGGCAAATGCAAA
This sequence comes from uncultured Oscillospiraceae bacterium, assembly GCA_964370075.1. Taxonomy (GTDB): domain Bacteria; phylum Bacillota; class Clostridia; order Peptostreptococcales; family Anaerovoracaceae; genus CAYJHC01. The sequence continues at coordinate 13,077 of CAYJHC010000048.1, forward strand.
TGGATATATAGCTTACTTTCAAAATCACACTAACACTTATGCACCTTTAGAAAACTTAAAGGCTCTATTCAATAAAGCTCTTGAAAGCGACAGAATAATTGGAATAGCTATTGCTACAAGACCCGATTGCCTAGACGATGAAATAATTTCCTATCTTTCAGATCTAAACAAAAAAACATTTCTATGGGTCGAATTAGGACTACAGTCCTATGACGACAATACTGCCAAATATATTAACCGCCAATGTACCACAGCTCAATATGAGGAAAGTGTAATTAAATTATTAAAAGAAAATATCAGAGTTGTGACCCATTTAATCCTAGGTCTTCCTGGTGAGACTCCCGATATGATGAGAAAAAGTGTAAAAGAGGTCTCAAAAACTTACGATGGAAAAAGAGTATTTGGAATGAAGCTCCACATGCTGAATATAGTTAAAGGTTCTACATTTTCCGAAACAATTCCATGTTACAACTCCTTTGCTAGCATCAACAGCTATACTGACTTTGTCACTGAATTGTTAACATATATTCCTTGGGAAATTACTATACATAGACTAACTGCCGACGTGCCTAGGAAGCTTCTTATTTCTCCTCCTTGGTCTTTTAACAAGCTTACCATACTAAACCAGATAACTCACAAAATGCGCTACAGAAATTTGATTCAAGGCGACAATTCCTATTAGCAATAAATACTAAAGCACTAATCTAGCTAAAGCCTATCCAAAAGCATTTTTAGCCCTCAGTAAAAGTATAATAGCATTATTATAGAAAATAGTTAGTCTAACTATTTAGGAATTAGACTAACTATCTTTTGTTTCCCCATTAGGGCTTATTCTCCCATCGTTATAGTGTTTCCTACAAAGGGGAACATATAAATCTAAGCCACCAATCACCTTTTGCTCTCCTTGCTTAATAATTCTGCCATCTTCTACCCTACCTATCATAGTAGCTTTTCTTCCACACCAGCAAATAGTTTTAATTTCTTCTATCTTATCTGCATTTACCAATAGGTAGTATGAGCCCTCAAAAAGTTCATTTTTAAAGTCATTTTTTAATCCAAAGGCCAACACAGGGGTATTGCAACTGTCTACAATTTCTACAATTTCTTCCACATGATGTTTTAATAGGAATTGACTTTCATCAATAATGACACAGTCAACTTTTTTTTGTTGGTTTTCTTTCAAGAAAACCTCTAAAATGTTTGTATCTTCCGAAACTGCTATAGCTTCTCTCTCTAATCCTAATCTAGTTTTAATTCTCGCCGTGCCTGTTTCTGCATCTAATAAAGGACTAAGAAGTAAAACTTTTTTATTTCTCTCTTCATAATTGTATGCCACCTTCAACACTTCTAAAGACTTGCCTGCATTCATAGTGCTGTACTTAAAAAATAGTTGTGCCATAAATCCCTTCTTTCTAGCGCTTCACGCTATCAACCTAACTCTTACTTAATTTTCGTTATACGTTCTTAATTTGCTTATACATCACAAGTTTTTCTACTTAAATTTTCCAATAAGCTTTAGCCTTTGACTGTCGTAACCTTCTGAACACTTTAAATTGATCTAAATTTCTCTAAAAAAAAACAATCCCTCGTGCATTAGCATCGAGAAACTGCTTAATGGTGCCCAGACTCGGAATTGAACCAAGGACACGCGGATTTTCAGTCCGCTGCT
>CAYJHC010000049.1:0-14679 GCA_964370075.1 uncultured Oscillospiraceae bacterium
GATCACGTGGACTCTAAATCCGCGCAGCTGAGTGAAACTCTCGGGCTTCCCGCCATAAAAAAGTCCTAGGCCATAGTCGTAAGGCCTAGTTTAAAAGAGAATAAATAATAATAAAGGTATGAATTGTTGGATAGAAAGGAGAGCACAGATATGTTCAAAAACGAAGATATCTTGCAAGAGAAGAAATGATACAAATAGTACTGTTAACAGGGTTCTTGGGAGCTGGAAAAACTACATTGATGCAATCGATGTTAGAATCGTATGAAGGAAAAAAAATAGGCGTAATTGTAAATGAATTTGGAGAAATAAACATTGATGCAAAGCTAATTCAAAAAGAAGGTATGGAGATGGCAGAACTGTCAAATGGATCTATATTCTGTGCCTGCATCAAAGATAAGTTTGTAGATAGTCTGATCGAAATGTCAGGAAGAGAGCTAGACTACTTATTTATAGAAGCTTCAGGTCTTGCAGATCCAGCTAACTTTGCAAGTATACTTGATGGAATAAAGCCGTATACTATAACAGATTATAACTTTAAAGGGTCAATATGTGTAGTTGATGCAGTAAACTTTGTAGAGTTAAGCCAGGTACTTCCTGCCTTAGCACATCAAGTAGAGTACTCAAATGCAGTAATTGTTAACAAGGCTGACCTTGTGGAAGAGGAAGATTTTGAAGAAATTTTCGAAAGAATTAGAGAATTAAATGAGGATATAAGTGTTAATGTTACCTCCTACTGTAAAATTGATATACTGGAAGTTGTAGAAAACTTCGTTGGCTTTGCACCGAAGGCAGGAGAAACTACAAACACTTATGAAAGCAGACCAAACTCGTTTATTCTAAAAGCTACAGAAACTTTGGATAAAGAAAAACTAGTCGAGTTTATAAATCATTTGGCTCCAAATGCATATAGAATAAAAGGCTTTGCTAAGACAAATGAAGGAAATATTGAAATACAAGCGGTTATTACAGATATACACGTAACTGATTGGGATGAAGAAATTGAAGAAACTGTAATCGTTGTAATTTCGTCAGTCGGCATTAAGATGTTAAGTCAAATTGTTAATGCTTCAAAAGATTTCTTAGACGGAAAAATTAAGCTGTAGGTTTATTATGGCAGAGAGAAAACGCTTCTATAGAAAAAATGTTGAACTTTTTTTGTTAATAGAAAAAATTAAACTTTGGCCTTCGCGGAAGGGTATTTTGCATGGCATAAAGCATATAGAAAAAAAGGGTAACTACCTGGCAATAGTAACTCATTGTGGTGAAGAATTTCAAGTTTTCGACTCTAGGAGCTCAAGGTCTGCAAGGTGGGTTAGGAATAAGTGGATTTCAAAGCCTTGCCCTAGATGTAAAGTTCCTGAGTGGAAGCTAGAGAAATACTCTAAAACCTTCTTTGAATCCCATTATGGAAGTACACTGAGAAAGCCAGATAAATAGTCGAAGAAAACAAGCAAGAAAAATAACAGGGAGGGTGTCGCCTATGAGAAAAATATTCGAAAAATCAATAAATGAAGTAGAGCTTACTAGGGAAGATGCTATCAAGCTTATGGAGATTGATAACAAGAGCCCTGAATTTTACGAGTTGCTTAATTTAGCAAATAAAAAAGCGAGAAATGAGCAAGAAAATAGAGGATATATATTTGTCCAAGTAGGGCTAGATTCAAGTCCTTGCAGCGGAAATTGCAAGTTCTGTGCTTTAGGAAAAGATAACTATATGTCTGTAAAAGAAATAAAAAAATCAAAAATAGAAGTGGCTGAAATAGTTAAAAATATCGATTTGACACATGTGGATGCTATATTTTTAATGACTACGGAAGAGTATGAATTTGAAGAATTCATAGAAGTTGCCAAAATGGTGAAAGGTCTAATTGGGGATGTAGACATAGTGGCCAATATTGGCGATTTTAACTTAGAACAGGCAAAAAAGCTTAAAGAAATTGGAGTTCAGGGAGTCTATCATGTAGTCAGGCTGAGAGAGGGAGAAGATACAGATATAGATAAAGAAACCAGGATAAAAACCCTTGATGCAATCAGAGATGCAGGATTAGAACTATATTACTGTATAGAACCAATAGGCAAGGAGCATACCCATGAAGAAATAATTGATGAAATGTTTCGTGCAAAAGAATATGATGTTGAAATTATGGCTATAATGAAAAGGGTTGGAGTTGAAGGGACAGTCTTTGGTAAAGAGAAGAATGTTACTGATTTGGAAATGACAAAGATTGCAGCTGTAACTAGGCTGGTTGTAAATCCAAAAAAGTCCATGAATATTCATGAGCCTTCTCATATGAGCTTGCTTGCGGGGATAAATCAACTTTATGCAGAGGCAAGTGTAAACCCTAGAGATACTTCTACAGAAACAGAAAAAAGCAGAGGCTTTACCCTAAATAAGGCGATTGACATGTTAGAAAATGCAGAATATAGACTAAAAGGAAGTGGCATATAAATGACTAGACTTACTAAGAACGAAGTGAAAGATATAAAAGGTACAATAAAAGATCACTCCGATGAAATTAAAGAAAAGACAGGACTAAGCTTGCAAGAGCTTGCAGCACAGATTGCAAAGATGGGGAGAAAAGAGTTTTCTCAAACTATAGAAAGTAAAAAAGTGGCAGCTATTACAATTACTTCTGGACAGGGAGAAATTGGACATTTTGCAGAGAGTGTAGCCGCAATAATTGAAGAAGTAGGCGCTAAAATAATTATGCCCGCTGGAACTGATGTAGTTGCTATTTCTAGCGCATGCCAGGCCGGTGGGGATATTTTATTTATGGCTGATGACAATAAATTTATTGGTTTAAACCTTGAGAATAGAAAGATAGGGGAGAATAAATTCTCTACGGCGTTAGGCTATATTACTATGTTGGAGGCTTTTAGCGTAAAGAAATATGGTGAAACAATCAAAGGGAAAAAAGTTCTAGTTTTAGGATATGGTGACATTGGAAAAATTAGCTGTGATATTTTGACTAGTATGGGCGCAATTCCTGTTACCTATGATATTGAGGCTGAAAAAAATAAGCAGGCTGAAGAAAGAGGATTGAAGGTTTTATGCAGTAAAGAAGAGATAAGCGAGTATAAGTATGTACTGGATGGAACGAGTCAAGGTTCTTGGATGTCATTAAATATGATAAACGAAGATGCCCTTATATCTTCTTTTGGTGTACCGCCTTCATTAGATGAAGAAGATAAGGAAACGATAAAAGACCGGATTATAACAGATACCCTTGCTATAGGAGTGGCTACAATGTTAGCTCTCACAGTAAGGAAAGAATAATTAGGAGTTGAAATAAGATAGTTCAATGAGGAAAGCATATTAACATAGGGGGTAATTATGAAAACTGTTGAAAGTATTTTAGGCCAAGATGGATTTAGTAAAGAGGATATAGTAACACTTTTAAATTTGGGAGAAGAGGAAAGTAAGCTGTTATTTGAAGAGGCACAAAGAGTAAGAGAAAGCTTATTCGGAAATAAGGTATTTGCTTATGGTTTCGTATACTTTTCAACCTGGTGTAAAAACAGTTGCAACTTCTGTTATTTTAGAAAAGAAAATAAGATTGATAGATATAGAAAAACAAAAGAAGAAATAATGGACATAGCTCTTTCCTTAAAAAAAGAAGGTGTTCACTTGCTAGATCTTACAATGGGAGAAGATCCTTATTATGAAGAGGATGACTTTGATGGTCTTATAGAAATGGTAGGAGAAATTAAAGAAAAAACAGCGCTTCCAGTAATGGTCTCTTTTGGTCGCTTGGATAATAATATTATTGACAAGATTGCAGAAAAAGGTGTGGAATGGTATGCTCTTTATCAAGAGACTCATAATAGGGAAGTTTTTGAAAAACTCAGAATCCTACAAGACTATGACGAAAGGATGAAATCTAAACTATATGCAAAAGAAAAAAACATGCTTATAGAAGAAGGCTTATTGGTAGGAGGATTTCAAACAATAGAGGATATTGCAGAGTCTATCTTGAAGATGGGAGAAATCGGTGCGACTCAAATGAGAGCAATGAGCTTTGTTCCTCAAGAAGGAAGTCCTATGGAAAATATTGTTAGCGATGATAGATTAATTGAGCTAAAGATAATTGCAATTATGAGAATTCTATATAAGAATTGTCTAATACCTGCATCTTTAGACGTAGACGGGATAACTGGCCTAAAAGATAGAATCAATGCAGGGGCGAATGTTATTACGTCAATAATTCCGCCAAGATCTGGGTTAGGCGGAGTTGCTCAAAGCAAATTGGATATTGACGAGGGAGGAAGAACTGTAGGAGAGGCAACAAAAATATTAGAAACAATGGGAATGGAAATTGCCGCGGTTGAAGAGTATGAGGAATACATAAAAAATGCAAAGCAGTAATATGATATAGTGAAAGTAATAGACTTAGAAAACGCTAGAAATAATCTTATGGAACGCAAGGAAGATATAATGAAAAATATAGCTATTGTAGGGGGGAAACTTCAAGGAGTTGAAGCAGTTTACCTAGGAAAAAAAGCGGGGTACAAAGTTACCCTAATAGATAAAAAAAATGATGCTCCGGCTAGAGACATGGCAGATAGATTTATCTGCAAAGATGTAACTTTTTGGGACGATGAAGTGGCAAAGGCTTTCATGGAGGCTGATATGATTCTACCAGCTAATGAAAATTATCAGACGTTAGCCTTTTTAGATAAAATCGCTAAAGAAAATAATTTGCCTTTACTCTTTGATATAGAAGCATATAATATTTCTATGTCCAAAGTTAAGTCGGACAAATTATTCTTAGAAAATCAAGTTGATGCCCCGCAGTATTATCCTAAAGGGGAGCCGCCTTATATTGCAAAGCCCTCTTGTGAGAGTGGCAGTAAAGATGTAATATTGCTAAAAGATAGGAAGATGGTGGAAGATTTTCTGGAGGAACATAAAATAGAAGACTGGGTTATCCAAGAATTTATTACAGGGCCTTCTTATTCTGTAGAGGTTATAGGAAAAGATGGTAATTACAAAACATATGAAACTACGGAAATACATATGGATGAGGTTTATGACTGCAATTTGGTCACAGTCGATAGGAATCGGCACAAGCCCCTAATGAAAGACTTAGAGGAAATTGGGATAAAAATTGCAAAGTTAATTAATTTAAATGGGATCATGGATTTAGAAGTAATTGAAAATAATGGTCATCTTAAAACTCTTGAAATTGATGCTAGAATGCCAAGCCAGACACCAATAGCGGTTTATTTTGCAACAGGGATTAATTATATAGAAGAATTAATGGATTTAATTCAGGGGAGATTTGAATATGAGAGTGTTCAATCTAGTGATCCTTTGCTTTGTGAAAGGGGATTGTCAACCTCTCAAAGCCCTTCTTTTGCTGAGGGAGAATCGTTAATCTCTAAAAATCTTTCTTTTGCGGAAAGAGCCACAGGACATCCGAAATATGTTTCCTTTGAGCCTCTCAAAATAGAGTGTGGGGAAATTAAAGGAGAAGGTGAGCATATTATGAGTGGAAAAGGACCCTTGCATGTAGAATTGGAAAAATGGGGTTCAAAAGAAGCTATCACTAATTATGCCTTAGGAAAAGACTGCTGGGTGGCGAATGTGGTTTCTGTGGCAGAAACAAGGGAAGAATTAGAAACCAAGAGAAAAATAGTTAGAGAAAATATAATAAAAGAGTCAAAAAAATAATATAAATAATCTTTAGAAGACTTAGTTTTGATTATTTATAGGATTGTATGCTCTGCCAGTATTGCTCAGCAACCTTCGCAATGGCAGGTAGCGAATTTATAAAATAATGACTAGATGATTAAGCTTGAATGATATAATACTAATTACAAAAAGAAAGTAGAATTAAATTGCTCTAGTCATAAACTAGCTTTGTGAAAAGTTAATGCAGGCATAAAGTGGAAGTAGTTTTGATGGGCAGAGTGTACGTGAATATAGTAGGGGGCGCATCAAAATGCAAAATGATAAAAACTACGATCGAATTTTAAAAGAAAATGATCTTTATAGAAAGATGATAGATAATTTAAGTGAAGAAATTTTTGTGACTGATGGAGAAGGAAAAGTTTTATTTATAAATCCTATTTCCACGTCTTTTCTTGGGAAATCCTTTAAAGAACTTGTGGGAAGAAATGTAACTGAACTGGTGGCAGAAGGCTATATGTCAAAGAGCTCAACTTTGGAAGCTATTAAACAGAGAAAAACTGTAGATGTAATTCAAAAGCTTTGGGATAATACAACTGTCCTAGCTACAGCAATTCCCATATTCAATGATGAAAAAACTAAGATTAAAATGGTTGTAACAACTTCTAGAAAAGTAGAAGATGTTGTGAGTCTATTGGAAAAATATGAAGAAAGCAAAAAAGAATTATTAAAGAAAGAAAGAGAAATAGCAGATTTAAAAGAAGAACTTTTTGCTGAAGAAAAATTTATATCTCAGGACCCAGTAACTAGAGAAATAAAAAAGAAAATACAAAAGGTGGCTAAACTTGACGTTACTGTAATGATTGAGGGAGAAACAGGAGTAGGTAAAGAGGTCGCTGCAAAAAGTATACATAGGTTTAGTAATAGAAAAGATAAACCTTTCATAAAAATAAATTGTGGACTAATAGCGGAGAGCCTAATTGAATCTGAGTTGTTTGGGTATGAAAAAGGCGCCTTTACGGGAGCAAATCAAGAGGGGAAGCCTGGAAAAATTGAAAAGGCAGATGGAGGAACATTATTTTTAGACGAAATCGGAGAGCTGCCATTAGAAATGCAGGTTAAATTGCTTGACTTTCTTCAAGATGGAAGCTTTACAAGAATTGGTGGCACGAAAAAAAGAACTATCAATGCGAGGATTGTTACGGCAACCAACAGGAATTTAAAAGAAATGTGTCAGAATGGAACTTTCCGAGAAGACTTGTATTTTAGACTTGACGTGTTTCCTATTCAGGTACCGCCGCTAAGAGAGAGGCGGGAAGATATTCCGGTATTAGTGAAATACTTTCTAACAACATTTAATAGTAAATACCAAGAAGCCAAGACTGTAAATGAAGAAGCTATGAGAGCGTTGGAAGAGTATAGTTGGCCAGGCAACATAAGAGAACTTGAGCATATAATTGAAAGGGCGCACATTATGGCGGAGGGTTCTCTAATTGATAAGGAAACCTTAGAGCTTTTCTTAAGTGATGAAGATGTAACCAAGCCTAAGGGCATAGCGTTTATAACCCCAGGAACAATGTCCTTAAAAGAAGCTAAAGCTGAAGTGGAAAAAGAAATGTTAACTCAAGCAAAACGAAAATGTACTTCTACATATAAGATGGGGGAACTTTTGGGTGTGGATCAGTCTACGATTGTGAAGCTTCTAAAAAAACATAATATTCAGTAATAGATTCAAATGAAAAATTTCACATTTGATGAAAAAAATCATTAATTCTGATGAAAAAAATCATCAGAATTTTTTATTTCATCAAAGGCTAAAATTAATTTGTTGAAATTTCAAGAAATTAGCCAGGCGAAAAAGTTGGCACGGCTTTTGCTTAATAGAAGGGCAGAAGCAATAATAAAATTATTGAACATAACACTGTGAATCAAGAAAGGAGGGCGGGGACCAAGTCCTTGCAAACAACTAATGAACAGAGAAGAAGTAGTAAAATTAGCATTTGAATCTATCATCGAAGCAGATGAGGATATGGCAGCAGAAGCTCTAGATAAGGGAGCGGAAATAGGTGTAACATCTATGGAACTATTAGAGGAAGGCTTCAGTGCTGGAATCAATGAATTAGGAGAACAATTTGGAAGAGGAGAGATATTCCTTCCAGAATTAATATTCGCTACAGAGGTAATGAAGGTAGCAACAACAAGAGTAGATGAGGAACTAGCATCTTTAGGTCAGGAATCAAAGCCAGCAGGAAAAATGATAATGGCAACAGTTGAAGGTGACGTACATGACATCGGAAAAGGAATCTGTTGTTCACTATTAAAGACAGCTGGAATCGAAGTATATGACTTAGGAAGAGAAGTTCCTGCAGATACTATTATTGAAAAAGCAATAGAGTATGATGTAGACATTATCGGAACAAGTGCACTATTAACAACAACAATGGTTGTACAAAAAGAAATCGAAGATAAGTTAGCAGAAAAGGGCCTAAAAGACAAGTACATCACTATGGTAGGTGGAGCACCTGTAACTGCAAGATGGGCAGAAAAAATTGGGGCTACAGCTTATTCAGAAGATGCTTCTGAGTGTACAAATGTTGCAAAGGGATTCTTAGAAAACAAATAAGCCATTTATTATTTATTAAGAGAAGCAAATAAAAGTTAACATATTTAAAAAGGAGGGAACCGTCTTGGAAAATAAAATTTTTACAAGGATGGGCGATGGCGAAGGCATCTGGATGACCAGAGAAGAAATTCGTGAAGACGTCCTAGCAGGTATGGAAGATGCTGTTACAAAAGGTAAATCACAACCAATGACTGACAGCGAAGTGGATTACTTAGTTGAAATCCTTTGCATGCCGCAAAAAAACGTGAGCGTTGAAAGAGGAAATGAGGGTATCGCAACATTTGATGCTGGTACTTTGAAAATTCCTATTAGATCTGCGATTCCTGTAGATCGTGCAACTGACTTATTAATACACGAGAGAGTGTTGTGTTCAGATACAATGGAAATGTGTAATACTGACTACAGCTACAAAGCAGTTAAAAACATAGCTCCAGAAGAAGCTATGCAAATGGAGCAAGCTCAACAACAGTGTATAATGCCTATATACTATGGAGCTATGCCTAATATGGGACTTTACACTCAGCCAGATGGACCAGCTGCAAACTGGGCAGAATTACTTCCTCAAGGAAAAATTCAAGAGGCTATGGAAGCTCAAGAGCAGGCTGCTGCACTTTGTACTGAAGACATGATTTATATCGGTACTCAGTTAGCAGAAGGCGGAGCGTGTGGTATTCAATTTGATACAGCAGGAGCAAGCGGAGATGCAGACATATATGCAGCACTAAATGCGGCAAAAGTTCTTTCTGCAAAGTATCCTGACCTTGCAATTCAAATGGGTATGGCTAATGAATTCCACTTAGGAATGCACGGAAGACTTAAGTTTGAAGGAGACAGATTAGCTGGTCAATATCCTGCAAAGCAAGTTAAGACTGTAGAAAAAGCTGGTGCTACAACTTATGGTTGCGTTATTAATACAAACAGTAGCAGAAGCTTTGCTTGGAACTTAGCTAGATCCGTAACATATGTTAAAGAAGCAACAAGAGTTGCTGAAATACCAGTTATGGTTAACGTAGGAATGGGAGTTGGCGGTATTCCTCTAACTAATACATCACCTACTGATGCTACAACAAGAGCTTCTAAGGCAATGCTAGAAATCGGCAAAGCCGACGGGTTGTAGATAGGCCATGGAGACGCTTACGGAATGGCAATAATGCACGAGATGGCTGCTGGTATGGGCGGTATTCGTACAGCTGGAGATCTAGTTGCACGTATGCTCATGAAAGGCATGAAGCTTGATGCTGCTAAGCAATATGTTGCTGACAAATTAGGATGCACAGTATTTGATTTATCAGACTCGTTTAAGATGAAGGAGATCAGGGAATCTCTAGACATCGGAACAGTATTAGATAGACCAGGTGCTTCTTATGGTATGGCAGCAAAACTTAAAATTGCTGAGTTATTAGATATTAAAATACCAAGTGTTGAATTATTCAAGAAAAAAGTTGGTATGAAATAAGAATATTTTAAGGAGAAAGCGCATAAGGTATGTGCTTTCTCCTTATGCTTTTATAACTGTTTTATAATAAGCCTGTGGGGAGGTACTTTATGGAAAATATTAACAACAAACGTAAAGGTTTGGATTATCCTTTGACAATAGTTAGTTTAGCAGTACTTTTTGGATTTGTAATTTATATGGCCCTCAGACCAGAGGAAGCTTTGGCAGGTGTAGTAACAGTGTTCAACATTGCAACTACTTCAATGGGCGCTCCGTTAATGATATTTACATTCGTTACAACAATTTTGGCATTTTATTTGGCATTTGGAAAATATAGAAATATTAAACTGGGTGAGGGGAAACCTGAATATTCTAATTTTAGTTATATAGCTATGATGGCATTAGCTTGCCTAGCTTCAGCGGCATTATTTTGGTCATTTACAGAGTGGGCCTACTACTATATGGCACCTGGACTATTAATGGAGCCTTTCACTGCAGCGGCTGCAGAAATTTCACTAGGATATGCATTCTTCCACTGGGGATTTGCAACTCAAGGTCCTTATGTACTAATTGGTGGAGCAATTGCTTATGCAGTATATAACAGAGGGGTAAAATTCTTCAAAGTTAGTGCTGTTTGTGAAGACATGATGGGTGACTTTAAATTCAAAAAAATACTTTGCAAGATTATTGATATTACGGTTATATTCTGTATTATTGGTGCTTTAGCAACAACTTTAGGCTTAGCTGTGCCTCTAATGACTGGTGGTATAGAGCAAGTATTTGGGCTAGAAGATACATTTGCAGTGCAGGTAGCATCGGTAATAGGTATAGGACTTGTATTTACATTTACATCATTCCTTGGAACAAAAAAAGGAATGCAATACCTTAGTAATGGTGCAACAGCACTTTGCTTAGTATTATTATTAATTATACTATTAGCTGGACCTACTATGTTCATAATCAAGAACTTTGTAAGCAGTCTTGGATGGATGGGATCAGAGTATATAAGAATGAGCTTCTTTACAGATGTTGTAGATCCTTCAGGATTCCCAGAAGGATGGACATATTTCTTCCAAGCTTTCGCACTTACATACACTGCAATGATGGGTATATTTGTAGCTAAGATCTCAAAGGGCAGAACTCTAAAAGAATTATCACTTTGCTGTATGCTTGGTGTAAGTGGTGGAGTTATGGTTCTTTTCGGAATCAATGGCGGCTTTGCTCTAGATGCAGAACTTTCTGGAGAGCTTTCTGTAACAGGAATCTTATCAGAAGGAGCTGGACAAGACATGATTTACGCATTAGTAGAAACATTGCCAGGAGGATCATTAATCCTTCCAGCATTAATGCTATTAATCATCATTGGATTCGTATCATCTTCACTAGACTCGGCTTCTCTAGCGCTAGCACAAACAACTACATCAGCTCTAGATGAAAAAGGCGATGTAAGCAGATGGCTAAGAGTGTTCTGGTGCTTCGTTCTAACAGCGTTACCTTTAGTAATCATGTATGTAGAAGCTCCATTTGATGCGTTAAAGAACCTTGCTATTATCGTATCTTTACCATTTATGCTAGTAGCCATATTTATGGAAATAGTATTCTTTAGATGGTTGAGAGAGCATAAGGCTAAAGAAGATGCAATAATGAAGGCTAAACTTGATAAGTTAGATGATATGTAAAGATTTGAATTTCTAAAAATTAAAGAAATACAGACTCCATGTCAAACAGAAAATATATAGCTTGGGGAAAAATGGGGAGACTTGAATTAGGCGAGGTATTGCCGAAAAGCAGTACCTCGCTTTAATAACGACAAACAATTTGAAGATTTGATAATAAACAAATTAAAAAGTAAATTAAATTTGAAAAACTATTGACTTTAATATACTAAAGGAATAGAATACAGATAGCGAATTTTTTTAACAAAATTACATAATTAATATACTTTCATAGGGTAATTAGGTGAGAATCCTAAGCAGTACTTGCTACCGTACAGTCGGAAAACCGAAGAGAGTATAGAAGGGGAGATTTCTGCAGGTTATCAGATAGCTTCTTTATCGGCATTTTGGAGATAACCAAAATGTTTTTTTTTAGGGATAACCAAAATCTTTTTTTATTTTAGAGAGGAATTGGAGGCAGGTATGAAGTTAAAGAGAAAGATAATATCCTTATTGCTAGTTCTTAGCATGGTGGTAGGATCTTTGCCAGTTGCTACCATGGTAGCGGAGGCAAGTGATGATATTACAGTGTATGTGACTGTAATAAACAAGGGGAACATTGAGGATGATAAGAATGGAAATGCCATAATGAATGTTCCTATAACAGTTCCTGCAGGGGCAACGGCACCTGAGGCAACAGAAGAAGCGCATAAACAACTCCATCCAGATGGAGAAGCTTCTTATACAGGATCGGGGGGATGGTTCTCAAAATTTTGGGGCGAGGAGACATACAATGCGGGTTATTTTGTAAATGGAATTTCAGCTATGCCTTCCGATGTAGTAGAGGCTGGGGATAGTTTGGATTTAATGATTTATGCTGATTGGCAATCTGATATTTATGCTAGCTTTAAAACTCGCTCATACGAGGTAGAAGGTGGGGCTGATGTAAATATAGACCTTGCTGTAACTGATGTATTTAATGGTCCTAAAAGTGATAATGTAGCAGATATACTATATAGTGATGATGGTACTATGCCTAGCATAGATAGTGGGGTATCTACTGATGCTGACGGTAAAGCAACTCTTGCTTTTGCTAAGGCAGGAACATATTACCTTATGGCTCAAATTGATGGATCTGTTGTAAATTCTAATGTGGCTAAGGTAGTTGTAACAAGTGATGATGCTAGTAGCCAAGAGACAGTGGATGGCGATAAGGCTGCGCTTGGATTTGACCAAATCAAAGGAAATAACGCAAGTATAGATGGAATTACAGAAAACTTAGTTTTATCGACCAAAGGAGAAAGTGGGAAAACGAAAATTACATGGGAGAGCAGTAACCCTAGTATAATTTCAAAGACTGGTGTTGTTAGCAGACCAGCAAACTCAGCAAGTGATGCGGCGGTAAAATTGACAGCTACAATTGAATATGGCGGAGTTACTGAGACAAAAGAGTTTGACTTGACTGTTTTGAAAACTACTAAAACTGACGAAGAAGTAATTGATGAAGTGATTGCAGAGCTTCCTACTGAGTATACAGCTGAAGAGTGGGTTGGAAAAAATTCTGATGAAGAAGGTGACAAAAATATTATTGCCGTAATAACTGCCTTAGTCAATGATGAAAATCCGCTAGTAACGATGAAGGGATCTGTAAGTGTAGCTTCTGAACAGACGGCCGTTGGAACGGATGGAGCAATTACATATGGAGAAGAAGAGAAAGTTGGAATTGTAACTCTTACTTTAACTTTTGGTAATGTAGAAAAGACATGTGATGTAGAGGTAACTGTTCCAGAAAGACAAATAACAAAGCAAGATGTATTTGATGGAGATTGGCTTACCTTTGATGAGATTAAAGGGGGTAATGCATCAATAGATCAGGTGAAAACTGATTTACTTCTTCCGAATTCAGATGCGCTGGATCAATATTCAAAAGTGGTATGGTCTGTAAGTGGAGAAAATGCAGAGCTTGTTACGATAAGTTCATCTACTACTGGTGGAAATCATACTGCTACAATTAGTAGACCAGGTGTTGGAGAAGCAGCGGCAGAGGTAACATTGACAGCAGAAATAAAAGCAGGGGAATATTGGGACCCTCAATATGCAAGTTATGGAATGACGCCTCCAGGACCTTTGCCAACAACTAATGGGGAGAAAGCTTTCACTATAACAATTCCTGCATTAACTCAAGCGGAAGCTGATGAGGCACAAGCAAAAGTTGATGAAGCTATTAAATTATTTACTTTGGATGGCGTAACTGTTCGAGGAACAGATGACAAAGCTGACTTGCAAAATTTAAAATATCATATTAATGACATTCCTTTGAATTGGAATTATATTGATAATGAAAAAGAAGAATATAGAGACATTGAAGTGACATGGACAACTACTAACCCTGGATTCAAAGATGGAAAAATTAGCGGAGGTGCGGAAGTAGTTAGGAGTGATGCTGACCAAACAGGAAAGATAACACTAACTTTAAGCTATGGTGGAGCAACTGCTACAAAAGAATGGGATACGACCGTAAAAGCATGGACAAATGAAGAGGCAGAGGCTGAAAATAAAACTCTTACAGATGTAAAAAACGCTTTAGATTTTGATGATATTAAAGGGTCAAATACTAGTGCTAATTCAGTTTCAAAGACATTAGAAGTAATTGACGGAGCTACAATTGCCAATGATGGAGGTGTTGTATTCGAGACTTCTGCTGTTTATAATGAAAAGGGAGCGAATATAACTTGGACAAGTAGTGATGAAAAGATTGTGAAGGAAGGGTGGAACTCTGATTATACGGAATTTGGGTTTTTAATTACACAGCCTACCTTCGACACAGAAGTTACTCTTACGGCTACTCTAGATAGCCCAATGTACAGTGGTATGACGGGTGTAACTCCTGTAACTAAGGACATTACATTCACTGTTGCTGGAAAATATGGAGAGAAAAAAGAAGCTGAAGATATTATTGACAGTGTAGAAGCTAGTGCGATGAAATACATAGCAGAAGATAATGAAAATGCTATTTGGTTTATAGCGGATTTAGTTGCTGCAGGACATAGCTTTACTGCTGTAGAAAAAGAAGAGTACGCAGCTGAGATAATAACGAATTCTAAGAACTTAATTGGAAGTGGAAACCTACTTACAGCCAATGAAGTAGCGCTTCTCTCGAGATATGTAATAGCCTTAAGTGCATTGGGTTATGACGCATCTGACATAGTGTTTGCAGACGGAACTACTCTAGATTTAACAGATCAATTAGTAGATAACACAACTGCCAAAACTTCATACTTTGTTCTTCCTTATGTATTAATTGCGCTGCAGCAAAACACTAACTATGCAACTG